>JAJLKS010000205.1:0-2384 GCA_033838765.1 Alphaproteobacteria bacterium | reverse complement strand
ACCATCTTTTTCGCGTCGCCGAAAAGCATCATCGTGTTGTCGCGGAAGAAGAGCTCGTTCTCCACGCCTGCATAGCCGGAGCCCATGCCGGGCTTGATGAAAAGAACGGTCTTCGCCTTTTCCACATCGAGCACGGGCATGCCATAGATCGGGCTCTGCGGGTCGGTCTTGGCCGACGGGTTCGTCACGTCGTTGGCGCCGATGACGAAGGCCACGTCTGCCTGCGCGAACTGGTTGTTGATGTCTTCCAGCTCGAACACTTCGTCATAAGGCACATTTGCTTCCGCAAGCAGCACGTTCATATGGCCAGGCATACGGCCCGCCACCGGATGAATCGCGTAGGAGACCTTCACGCCTTCTTCCTTCAGGAGGTCCGCCATTTCACGCAGCGTATGCTGCGCCTGCGCCACCGCCATGCCATAGCCCGGAACGATGATGACGGAGCCGGCATTCTTCATGATGAAGGCAGCGTCGTCCGCAGACCCCTGCTTCACAGGCCGCGTTTCGACGACGCCACTGCCCGCCGAGGATGTATCCGCACCGAAGCCGCCGAGAATGACGCTGAAGAAGGAGCGGTTCATCCCCTTGCACATGATGTAGGAGAGGATCGCACCCGACGAGCCGACAAGCGCACCTACGATGATGAGCGCCAGATTGCCGAGCGTGAAGCCGATGCCGGCGGCCGCCCAGCCCGAATAGGAGTTCAGCATCGACACAACGACAGGCATGTCCGCGCCGCCGATCGGAATGATGATCAGGAAGCCGATGATGAAGGAGAGGATGGTGATCGCAAGGAACAACTCGATCGTCTGACGCGACGGGTCGGAGCAGAGCCAGGCGATGCCGCCGACAATGGCAAGCGCCAGAGCCGCATTGATCACGTGCCGGCCGGGCAGCATGATCGGGGCGCCCGACATGTTGCCGTTGAGCTTTGCGAAAGCGATGACGGACCCCGAAAAGGTGATCGCGCCGATGGCGACGCCGATGCCCATTTCGATGAGGTTCGCGGCATGGATCGCGTGGAAAGCGCCGATGCCATAGGCCTCGGGCGCGAGGAACGCGGACCAGGCGACGAAAACCGCCGCAAGGCCGACCAGCGAGTGGAACGCCGCGACAAGCTGCGGCATCTGCGTCATGGCGATGCGCCGCGCGATGATGGCACCGATACCGCCACCGATGGCGAGGCCGACGACGATGAGCCCCCAGGTAAGCGAGTTCTGCGCCTGCAACAGCGTGAGTGTGGTGACGATCGCGATCGTCATGCCGATCATGCCGTAGATATTGCCCTGCCGCGACGTTTCGGGCGACGAAAGCCCGCGCAGCGCGAGAATGAAAAGCACCGCCGATCCGACGTAGAGAATGGCCGCTATGTTGGCTGACATGTGTATGGCCCTCTCAGCGCTGCTTTTTCTTGTACATGGCGAGCATTCGCTGCGTGACCAGGAAGCCGCCGAAAATATTAACGGCGGCGAGGATCACGGCAATGAAGCCAAAGCCCTTGGACACCCAGCCCGTCTCGCCTGCCTGCGACAGATCGAGACCGACGGCGATCAGCGCACCGACGATGATGACCGACGAGATGGCGTTGGTGACGGACATGAGCGGCGTGTGCAGCGCCGGCGTCACGCTCCAGACGACGTAATAGCCGACGAAAATCGCGAGCACGAAAATCGCGAGCCGGAACACAAAGGGATCGATAGCGGCCGCTTCCATCAGTTGCCTCCTTCGCGGAGCGACGGATGCACCACCTGACCGTCCCTGGTCAGGCAGGTGCCCGTGATGATTTCGTCTTCCCAGTTGATCGCAAGGGCCTTGGTTTCCTTGTCGATCAGCGGGGTGATGAAGTTGAGAAGATTCTTTGCGTAAAGGGCGGATGAATCGACGGCGAGCTGCGCCGCGACATTGAGATCGCCGATGATCGTCACGCCGTGCTTCTGAACGCGCTTGCCGGCTTCCGAAAGGGGGCAGTTGCCGCCGCGCTCTACTGCGAGGTCGACCAGGATCGAGCCCGGCTTCATGGTCTTCACCATCTCCTCGCTCACGAGTTCCGGCGCCGGACGGCCCGGAATGAGCGCGGTCGTGATGACGATATCCTGCTTCTTGATGTGTTCGGCGACGAGCGCGGCCTGACGGCGCTTGTAGTCCTCAGACATTTCCTTGGCATAGCCGCCAGCGGCATCGCCGCTTTCATCCGATTCGACCATCACGAAAGTGCCGCCGAGGCATTCGACCTGCTCCTTGGTGGCCGAACGGACGTCGGTCGCCGAAACGATGGCGCCGAGGCGCTTCGCCGTGGCGATCGCCTGCAGGCCCGCCACGCCAACGCCCATCACAAAGACGCGGGCAGGCGCGATGGTGCCCGCCGCCGTCATCATCATCGGCAT
>JAJLKS010000204.1:0-8082 GCA_033838765.1 Alphaproteobacteria bacterium | reverse complement strand
GTGATCGGCTATGTCGGCATGACCGGCCTCGCGACCGGCAACCACCTCTATTATGAGGTCGTGGTGAACAACGAGCATATCGATCCGCTCGCCGCCGATCTCAACGAGCAGGTGAACGTGCTCAGTGCCGCGGTCGAGCGTCCGCGGAACCGCGTCGCCGAGCGGCAGCGCGGGATAGAAGCACGTTAAGACACTCGCGACCGCGCCGGGCCCCGTGCTACCAAGGGGCATGAGCGAGACAGAGATTCCCGAAAGCGACCGGCTGGGCCACTTCCAGCATCCGCGCGAAGTGTCCCGTCTGACGGGACATGCCGAGGCGGAGCTGGCGCTTTTCGACGCCTTCATGAGCGGGCGGATGCAGCATGCCTGGCTGCTCACGGGTCCGCGAGGCATCGGCAAGGCGACGCTCGCATACCGCATGGCCCGGTTCGCTCTTCAC
The DNA here is from genome assembly GCA_033838765.1 of Alphaproteobacteria bacterium. GTDB lineage: Bacteria > Pseudomonadota > Alphaproteobacteria > Parvibaculales > Parvibaculaceae > Parvibaculum. The sequence continues at coordinate 7,643 of JAJLKS010000204.1, read as the reverse complement.
TACGGAACGCCGGACGCGGCTCGAGCGGCGGGGGCGCTTGACCTTTCGGTGCCTGAGAGTTCGCCGGTTTTCCATCAGGTCGCCGCAGGAAGCCATCCCAACCTTCTCACGGTCCGCCGCCCTTGGGACGACAAGACCAAAAAGCTCAAGACGGTCATCACAGTGGATGAAGTCCGGCGCATCGGCCATTTCTTTGGGCTGACCGCTACGGAGCGTGGCGCCTGGCGCGTGGTCATCATCGACAGCGCCGACGAGATGAATCCGAACGCCGCCAACGCACTTCTGAAAGCACTTGAAGAACCGCCTGCCAACGGGCTGTTTCTCGTGCTTTCCCATCAGCCTGGCCGCCTGCTGCCGACGATCAGGTCACGTTGCCGGATGCTTCGCATGACGCCGCTGGAGGAAACGCAGATTGAAAGCCTGATGGCGGAAACGGAGCTCCCCGATACTGGAAAGAAGCGCAAGAGTACCGGGCCCACGGAAGACGAGCGGCGGCAGATTGCCCAGCTCGCCGAAGGCAGCGCGGGCAGGGCGCTTTCGCTCGCCGAAGGTGGCGGGCTTCAGCTCTACAAGGATGTCGCCGCGCTTCTCACTGCCTTGCCCAGGCTTGACGTAGCCGCCGTCCATGCGCTTGCAGACAAGGCGGGCCGAAAGGGCGCCGACAGCGACTACGAGATCATGATCGAACTGATTACATTGTGGCTGCAGCGGCTGATCCGCGCAGGCGCAGGCCTCGACGCCGGACGGGATATCGTGCCGGGCGAGGGGGCCGCGATGGTTCGCCTTGCGGCCGGGGCGAGCCTTGATCGCTGGGTCGAGGTATGGGAAAAGATCATCCAATCCACGGCCCGCGGCGAAGCCTTGAACACGGATCGCAAGCTCGTGATCCTGAACGCTTTTTCGATGATCGAAGCGGCCGCGAGCGAACGCGCCGGAGCGTGAGCCCGGCGTTCTTCATTTCTGAGCGGATGAGTAAATGACGGCTCCGAAAGCCTTTTATGTCACGACCCCGATCTATTACGTGAACGACGTGCCCCATATCGGCCACGCCTATACGACGCTTGCCTGCGACGTGCTGGCGCGGTTCAAGCGGCTCGACGGCTTTGATGTGATGTTTCTGACGGGAACGGATGAGCATGGTCAGAAGGTCGAAAAGGCGGCGGCGCTGGCAGGCGTTACGCCTCAGGCATTTACCGATCGCGTGTCGCAGAACTTTCGCGACCTCTGCCAGACGATGAACTACACGAACGATCAGTTCATTCGCACCACCGAACCGCGTCATGCGGCGGCCTGCCAGGATCTCTGGAAGAAGCTCGAAGCCAGCGGCAATATCTATCTCGGTTCCTATTCGGGATGGTACGCCGTGCGCGACGAGGCGTTTTACGGCGAGGATGAGCTCACCGAGGGACCGAACGGCAAGAAGATCGCTCCGACAGGCGCCGAAGTCGAATGGGTGGAAGAGCCTTCCTATTTCTTCAAACTGTCGGCCTGGGCCGAACCGCTCCTGAAATTCTATGAGGCAAACCCGGATTTCATCGCGCCCGCCGCGCGCCGCAACGAGGTGATGAGCTTCGTGAAAGGCGGGCTCCACGATCTTTCGATCAGCCGCACCACATTCGACTGGGGGGTGCCTGTTCCGGGCGACGAGAAGCACGTCATGTATGTCTGGCTCGATGCGCTGACCAATTACATGACGGCTGTCGGCTATCCCGATACCGGCGACGACGCGTACAGGCGCTACTGGCCCGCCGATCTCCACATGATCGGCAAGGACATCCTGCGTTTCCATGCCGTCTATTGGCCGGCCTTCCTGCTGGCAGCCGGTCTCGAAACGCCGAAGCGCGTGTTCGCCCATGGCTGGTGGACGGTTGAAGGCCAGAAGATGTCGAAATCGCTCGGCAATGTGATTGCGCCGGATCATCTGGTTTCGACCTATGGTGTCGATGCATCGCGCTATTTCCTGCTGCGCGAGGTGCCGTTCGGCAGCGATGGCGATTTTTCGCACAAGGCGATCGTTCACAGGACGAATGGCGACCTTGCGAACGATCTTGGAAATCTGGCCCAGCGCTCGCTGTCCATGATCGCCAAGAATTGCGGCGCGGCCGTGCCGCAACCAGGTTCATTCACCGAAGCGGACAACGCACTGCTCGGCAAGGCGCATGGGCTGATCGAACGGGTGCGCGCTGAGTTCGATGCGCAACTGTTCCACAAGGGCCTCGAGGCGATCTGGTCGGTCTGCGGCGATGCCAACCGCTATATCGACGAGCAGGCGCCCTGGGCGCTGAAGAAGACAGATCCGGAGCGCATGGCGACGGTCCTCTATGTGCTCGCCGAAACGATCCGTCATATCGCCATTCTGGTGCAGCCCGTGGTTCCGGATTCGGCGGCGAAGATGCTGGATCAGCTGGCGCTTGGACCGGGCGAGCGAAGCTTTGCCGCGCTCGGCCCGCACGGCGCGTTGAAGCCCGGAACGCCGCTGCCGGCGCCGCAAGGCGTGTTCCCGCGTTATGTGGAGCCGGAGGCCGCATCCTGATGACGCTGCCCGTCCTCATCGACAGCCATTGCCATCTCGATTTTCCGGATTTCGGGCCGGAGGTTGAGGAGGTCGTCGCGCGGGCGCATGGGGCCGGTATCGGGCTCATGCTCACCATTTCCACCAAGGTCAGCGAATTCGACCGGGTGAGGGCGGTGGCGGAGCGGTTTCCCCATGTCTATTGCACTGTGGGCATCCACCCGCATGAGGCGGCAAGCGAGCCCGAAACCGACACGGCGACGCTGGTCGAAATGGCGAAGCACCCCAAGGTCGTGGGCATCGGCGAAACCGGACTCGATTATTTCTACGAACACAGCCCGCGCGAGGCACAGCAGCGGAACTTCCGCGCCCATATCGCCGCCGCGCGCGAGACGGGCCTGCCTCTCGTCGTCCATACGCGTGACGCGGATGAGGACACGGCTCACATTCTAGTTGAGGAAATGGGGAAGGGTGCGTATCCGGGGCTTCTTCATTGCTTCAGCTCTGGTCGGCAACTCGCTGAAAAAGCTCTCGAAATTGGCTTCTACATCTCGCTTTCCGGCATCCTGACCTTCAAGAATGCCGTGGAACTGCGCGAGACCGCTGCCCGGGTGCCGCTGGACAGGCTGCTTGTCGAAACCGATGCGCCATATCTCGCGCCCGTGCCGAAGCGCGGCAAACGGAACGAGCCGAGTTTCGTGGTCCACACCGCCGAAAAACTTGCCGAGGTGAAAGGCGTCAGCGCCGCGGCGCTCGCCGATGCGACCACCGCCAATTTCCTCAGGCTTTTCAGCCGGGTACCGGCGGAGGCTGTGCGCCGGGCATGAAGATGCGCGCGACGATCCTCGGATGCGGTTCCTCGGGCGGCGTGCCGCGGCCGGGCATTGGCGGGCCGTTCTGGGGCGCCTGCGACCCGGCGGACCCGAAAAACCGGCGGCGGCGCTGCTCGCTGCTCGTCGAGCAGTGGGACAAGGATCCCAACGAAAAGACGGTGGTACTCGTCGATACGTCTCCCGACATGCGCGACCAGCTGATCGATGCGAAGACCGGCTGGGTCGATGCTGTGCTGTTCACCCATGATCATGCCGACCAGTGCCATGGGATCGACGATTTGCGCATGCTCGCGATCAACAAGCGCCGCCGTGTCGATTGCTGGATGGATGCGCCGACGGCGGAGACGCTGCTGACGCGGTTCGGCTATTGCTTCAGGGAGAAACCGGGCTCGGGCTATCCCGCCATTCTCAACGACCACATGATCGAGAGCCCAGGCAAGCCGATCCGCATTGAAGGGCCGGGCGGTACGATCACCGCACTGCCTTTCGATCAGGACCACGGCAACATCCGGTCGCTCGGATTCCGTTTCGGACCCTTTGCCTATTCGGCCGATGCAGTTGGCATTCCGGATGAGAGTTTCGATCTGCTCAGCGGAATAGATTGCTGGATCGTCGATGCACTGCGCTATGCGCCACATCCGACGCATGCTCATGTCGACATGGCGTTGGAGTGGCTGAAGCGGGCTAGGGTGAAGCGCGGCGTTCTCACCAACATGCATGTCGATCTCGACTATCGCCGCCTCAGGGGCGAATTGCCGGAGGGCGTTGAACCCGCCTATGACGGCATGACGATTGAGTTCGAGGTTTAGTTTTTTATATTAAAAATAAAGACTTATGTTGAATAGTTTATATCATATGTAAGCGGCGCGGCAGTCGTGCCACCGCGCCGCCCCAGACCCATAGGCCGGATCAGTAAGCCGGCTGTTCGCCGATCACCGTTGCGGCGTTCGCATCGAATTCGACGGTCACGCGGTCGCCATCGATATTCGTGGCATTGAAGAACAGAGAGCCTTCAGCTGCCGCGTCGCCTTCGGCTTCCACAAGCTCGATGTCGCTATAGCCGAGGGCCTGAAGCGTGGCTTCCGGATCGCCAGCGGGGTTCAGGTCGACGGCGCCTTCGAGCTTTGCATCGGCAGGTTCGTTGCCGTGCATGTCTGCGGCCATTGCGGGGCCCGCAATGAGGGCGAAGCTGGCAGTACCGGCGAGAAGAAGCTTCTTGAGGTTGGTCATCGGATATTTCCTCCAGACAATGTGCGCCCCCAAGCGCCCTTGATGTCATTGATAACGGCCGGGGCGGATATCGGTTTCGGAATGCCATCGAATTACCCCATATGTGTCGCGAATGAGGTAACTGCGGATTGCCAGGCGATACCCAGACATATTGTAAAATATTTCTCCATAATATATATTATCGGCTATTTGGATATGCGGTTTTCGAGGTGCCGCAAGTCTGGACGCCCGGCCTTCCAGACCTATAACCCTCTTCAGGTTCCAGCCCCGCCGGAGACAAAGTCGTTGCCTGACCGAAATGCGCGCGACACTGCGCTCGCCCTGATGGCCCAGTATGGCGACGACGCCGAAGTGATCGCGATGATGCGCGCAGCCGAGTATGCGGCTGCCGGAGACATCGCAGCGCTGAAGATCTGGGACGACGTCATCGAATGGCTGCGGTCTTTCGATGCTGCGCCCGGCGCCTCCCCGGACCAGCTCAACTGATCGCGTGGCGTTTCAATGACTGACGAATTGTACTAGGGTTTCGTCACCGAAATTCACAATTCAAAGGCATGCACGATGGCTCTCAAGGCCGCGATACTTCCCGTTACGCCCTTTCAGCAGAACTGCACCCTGATCTGGAACGATGAGACGATGCGCGGCGCAGTGAGCGATCCGGGCGGCGATCTTGGGCGGATCAAGGCGGCGGCGGCCGAAATCGGCGTCACCATCGAGAAAGTCCTGTTGACGCATGGCCATCTCGACCATGCCGCAGCCGCAGGCGACCTTGCGAAGGAGCTTGGTATTTCCATAGAAGGCCCGCATGAGGACGACCTGTTTCTGATCGAGTCGCTTCCCGAGCAGGCCGACAAGTACGGCTTTGGACCGGTTGGCAGCTTCAGACCGGACCGATGGCTGAAGAATGGTGACAAGGTCGAAGTCGCAGGCATGACACTCGATGTCGTGCACTGCCCCGGACATACGCCCGGCCATGTCGTCTTCTTCCATGAACCGTCGCGCCTTGCCCTTGTCGGAGACGTGCTGTTTCAGGGCTCGATCGGCCGGACTGACTTCCCGCGTGGCGATCACGGCGCGCTTGTGCAATCCATTCGCGAGAGGCTTTGGCCGCTCGGCGACGATGTGACCTTCGTTCCGGGCCATGGGCGGCTCTCGACATTTGGCGTCGAACGGCGGACCAACCCATTCGTCGCCGACGAGAATTTCGCCTGACGGAAAGTGGACGTTTCCCCTGCGAAAGGCATGGACTTTCCGGCGGCAATCGGTTTCCCTAGCGGCGCTGACAAATAATCAACAACGACGCCCTCAAAGGGCGCGTCAGTGCCAGATCAGCGACGCCCAGGGAAAGAAATGCAGCAGAAAAAGAATGTCACGCGATGGCAGATAGGCGCTTACGCCCTGCCCTCAATCCCCATGTCGGCGCTCGGCTTGCCGATCGTCGTCTATCTTCCGCCCTTCTATGGCCATGATATGGGCCTCGGACTGACCGTCGCGGGGACGATCTTCATGCTGGCGCGGTTCTGGGACGTGTTCACGGACCCGGTGCTCGGGATGGTTTCCGACCGCTATCCAAGCCGCTGGGGACGCAGGCGCCACTGGATCGTGCTTTCGACGCCGATCCTGCTTGTGGCGGGATACATGCTTTTCATGCCGAGCCCACCGGTCACCTGGGTCTATCTCGCCGTCTGGATGTTCGTTCTCTATATCGGCTGGACGCTGCTCACGATATCGCACATGTCATGGGGCGCCGAGCTTTCGGAGGACTATGACCAGCGGTCCACGATTCAGGGCATGCGAGAATTCCTGCTGATCCTCGGCATGTTTACCGTGCTCGCACTGCCGGCCCTCATCGAAATGATGGCGGAAGACGGCGCGGGCGGACGCGAAAAAGTCGCTGCAATGGGCTGGTTCATCCTGATCCTCCTGCCCATCACCGTTGCGGTCGCGGTATGGAAGGCGCCGGAATTCAGGAGCGTCCCGCAAGCCCAGATTCCGTGGCAAAAGGCCTGGGCCATCATTGCGCGGAACAGGCTGCTTCAGCGCGTGCTGTTTGCCGACCTGCTGGTCAACATCGCGCCTGCGATCACGGGGTCACTCTACATATTCTTTGCAATCCACGTGATGGAGCTGCCGCGGCACGCGAGCTTCCTGCTGCTCATCTATTTCATTTTCGGCTTTGTCGGCATCCCGTTCTGGATCCGGCTGAGCCATATGGCGGGGAAACACAAGACGCTCGCGTTCGCCATGATATATGGCGCGGTATCGCTTCCACTTGTCGTGTTCTTTCCGCGCGGGGAATTCTGGTGGCTCTTCCTCGGCAATTCGCTTTACGGGATTGCCTATGGCGCGGGCTCCTTCCTGCTCCGCTCGATCATGGCAGATGTGATCGATTTTGATTATCTGAAATCCGGCCAGCGGCGCACGGGGCTCTATTATTCGCTTTTGACCATGACGGCGAAGATCGGAGCGGCGCTGGCAGTGGGCCTCACCTATCCGATGCTCGACTATATCGGCTTCATGCCAGGCGGCGGCAATTCGCCGGAAACGCTCAACCAGTTCATGGCGATGTATGTCACCCTGCCCGCCATCACCATGCTGGCAGCCGCCTTCGTCATGTGGGGCTTCCCTCTCGACAAGGCAGCGCAGGAAAGGTTGCGCGAAGAAATCCGCGATCTTGAAGGCGAGCACAAGCCACACGATGCTGCAGATGCGGCGGCGGCCATTGTGCAGGTCGGGTCGGCGGGCGGCATCGTCGACCGTTCCGGAGACTAGGGAGAGCCAGGGTGAGCGAGCGTTCCATCGACCGGCTACTTGCGATCATGGCGCGGCTTCGCGACCCGGACGGTGGTTGTCCGTGGGATCTCGAGCAGGATTTTGCATCCATTGCACCCTATACGATCGAGGAGGCCTATGAAGTGGCCGATGCGATCGAACGCGGCGATATGGAGGAGCTGAAAGACGAGCTCGGCGATCTTCTGCTTCAGATCGTCTTTCACGCGCGAATGGCCGAAGAAGCCGGTCTCTTCGCCTTTGACGATGTGGCGGAAGCAATTTCCGCCAAGATGATC
>JAJLKS010000203.1:0-2208 GCA_033838765.1 Alphaproteobacteria bacterium | reverse complement strand
GCCATGAACAGCACGGTGATAAGCGGCACACCGCGCCAGAACTCGATAAAAATGATGCAGAGCATGCGGATCGCCGGCATGTCCGATCGCCGCCCGAGCGCGAGCAGAACCCCAAGCGGCAGAGAAGCGACGATACCGGTCACCGCCACGACAAGCGTGACCAGAAGCCCGCCCCATTCGCTTGTCGGCACCGGCTTGAGCCCCGGCCTGTCCCCCGCCAGAAGCACGATCGCCACAAGCGGATAGACGATGAGAAGAAAAACCAGATTGAGCCGCCGCGCCGGCAGCCCGGGGATGAGCATCGGCACGATAACCGCGATGCCAAGCGCAAAGGTCAGGTTGACGCGCCAGATTTCCTCCGGCGGATAACGGCCATAGATGAACTGATCGATATTGGCCCAGATGAACGGCCAGCACATGCCCGCGCCGGGCGCCAGACAGGCCTCGCGCGTCGTCCCGCTCCACACCGCACTGAAAATAGTGAAATCGAGAACGGGTGGCACCGTCAGCCAAAGAAGATAGGCAGATGCGAGCGTCAGGATCGTATTGCCGATGCTCGAAAAGAGATTGCGCTGTGCCCATGCGAGCGGGCTCAGGCTCTTGCTGCGCGGTGCCGTGCTCGCGGTGATATCGTCCATCGCCATGCGTCACCGCTCCTTCAGCGCGATGCGCGCATTGTACCAGTTCATCAGGAGCGACGTGACGAGACTGAGCGTGAGATAGACCGCCATGGTGAGTGCGATCACCTCGATCGCCTGCCCCGTCTGGTTCAAAACCGTGCCCGCAAACACGGCCACGAGATCGGGATAGGCGATGGCGACGGCAAGCGAGGAATTTTTCGTGAGGTTCAGGATCTGGCTTGTGAGCGGCGGAATGATGAGCCGGAGCGCCTGCGGAATGACGACAAGTCGCAGCGTCGTGCTCTCTTTCAGGCCAAGCGCCGCTGCCGCTTCTCGTTGGCCCTTGCCGACGGACTGGATACCCGCCCGCACGATCTCCGCAATGAAGCCCGCCGTATAGAGCGTCAGGCCCAGCACAAGCGCCACAAATTCCGGCAGCTGCCTCATGCCGCCATCAAAATCGAATCCGGCATGCACCGCGAATTCCAGTTCGAATGGCGCTCCGGCGATCAGCCAGACCATGCCGGGCAGAACCACAAGCAAGGCAGCCGACGCCCGCCACGCCGGAAACAGCTCACCCGTCTCGATCTGCCGTTTGCGGGACCAGCGAACAAGAAAAACACCCGCCACAAGCGCAACAGCCATTGCAGCGAAAAAGGCGCCCGCCAACGGTCCGAAAATCGGCTCGGGCAGAATGAGCCCACGATTGTTGATGAATACACCCGGCAGGGGTTCGATGCTTTCCGCCGGACCGGGCAAGGGCCGCAGCACCGCGAAGTACCAGAAGAAAAGGTGCAGCAGCAGCGGAATGTTCCGCATCACCTCGACATAGCCCGCCGCAATCTTCGCGATCAGCCAGTTTCGCGACAGTCTCATCACGCCGATGAAGAAGCCGAGCAACACGGAAAGCACGATGCCGATGACGGCGACAACAAGCGTATTCAGCAGACCGACCAGAAAGGCGCGGCCATAACTCGATTGCTCCGAATAGGGGATCAGCGTCTGGATGATGCCGAAGCCCGCCGTCGTGTCGAGAAACCCGAAGCCGGAAGAAATATTCAGACGCGAGAGATTTTCCTGTGCAGTCGCCGCAAAGAACCAGACAATTGCAACGACGGCGGCAAGCACGGCCGTCTGATAAATAAAGGACCGGACGCGCGGATTGTTCCATCCGAAAGGCGCCTTGCCGGCTTGCCCGCGGCGCTTGTTTCTCTCCGCCCCCACGCTCATGGCCTACCGCACAGGCGGGGCATATTGCAGCCCGCCATCCGTCCATTGCGCATTGAGGCCGCGTTCTATGCCGAGTGGCGTGTTCTTGCCGACATTGCGCTCGAACATCTCTCCATAGTTACCGACGGCGCGAATGGCATTCGCCGCCCAATCCGCGTCAAGCCCGACGGCGCTGCCATATGCGCCTTCGAGCCCGAGCAGACGCCTCACCCGCGGGTTGTCGCTCTGCAGCATCTCGTCGAGATTCTGCGATGTAACACCGAATTCTTCGGCCTCAAGCAGGGCATTCAGTGTCCAGCGTGCAATGTCTTCCCATTGCGGATCGCCCTGCCGCACGGCGGGGCCCAGCGGCTCCTTC
>JAJLKS010000202.1:0-1798 GCA_033838765.1 Alphaproteobacteria bacterium | reverse complement strand
CGCGCGGCGATGGCGCAGGCTTCACCGGCAATCGCCTTCGGCAGTTCTGCGGGCGCGAGCGTCCGATCGAGGATGTGGTTCTTGTGAATGTTCTCGACGGGATCATAGGCCGCCGTCTCGCCATCGAGGCCGCGGGCGACGATGACGGAAATCTCGCGCTCGAAATTCACGAAGCCTTCGAGGATAGCAGGCGCGCGGCCGATCTCGTCAAATGCCGCGCGAGCCTTTTCCGGCTTCATGATCTTTGCCTGGCCCTTGCCGTCATAGCCGAAGCGGCGCGTCTTCAGAACGCTCGGGGTGCCGATGCTCGAGACGGCATCCATGAGGCTTGCCTCATCCGATACATCGGCGAAAGGCGCAGTGAGTATGCCATGCGCCTGCATGAAGCGCTTCTCGACGATCCGGTCCTGTGCGGTCGCGAGCGCAACCGGACCGGGGCGGACAATGCCATGTTCGGAAAGGATGCGCGCCGTTTCCGCCGGCACATTCTCGAATTCATAGGTCACGGCATCGACGCTTTCGGCAAAGCGTGTGAGCGCTGCTTCGTCTTCATATTCGGCGCAGGTGAAATGCGCGGCGACTTCGGCGGCAGGTGCATCCCTTTCCGGGCAATAGATATGAGCGTGAAGGCCCATTTCGGCAGCCGCGCTTGCGAGCATCCGGCCAAGCTGTCCGCCGCCCAGAATCCCGATGGTGCCGCCCGGAGCGATGATGCCTTTGTCAGCCATTCGCGCGTGTTCTTACCTGTCCTGCGGCCTGTCGCCGACGGCATCCGTCTGCTTCGCGCGGTAGGCGTCGAGGCGCTTTGCCAATGCATCGTCGGAAAGCGCCAGCACGGCGGCGGCCAGCAGCCCCGCATTCTTGGCACCCGCCTCGCCGATGGCGAGCGTGCCGACGGGAATGCCGCCCGGCATCTGGACGATCGAGAGAAGGCTGTCCTGACCGGACAGCGCTTTCGACTGCACAGGCACGCCGAACACCGGAAGCGGCGTCAGGGAGGCCGTCATGCCCGGCAGATGCGCGGCGCCGCCGGCCCCTGCCACGATCACTTTCAGGCCGCGGGCCCTGGCGGTTTTCGCGTAGTCGACCATGCGTTCGGGGGTGCGGTGGGCCGAGACGATCCGCGCCTCATAGGCAATGCCAAGCGCGTCCAGTGCGTCGGCGGCGTGTTTCATGGTCGGCCAGTCGGACTGGCTGCCCATGATGATGCCGACCAGCGGTTTTTTCGGGGATCTGGCAGGCGCTTTCGCCTGTTTCGCGCCGGGTTTCTTAGCAGCCATCCGTCTCCGCGCCTCGCGGTCTGGCGGGCGCCTTTCGGAGCCTGCCGGTTTCGGAAAGCGAGGGAGTATAGGCATGGGCGGCGGCTTGGCAAGGAAAGGCGGGGATTAAATAACATATTTTTATAGTGTTAATTTTTCAATTGGAGTTGTCCCTAGCGCATGGGGTAAAGCGCCCTGTAGCCGACAGCGATTTTGCCACGCCGGCTGATGGTGTTTGGCAGCGTATCGATGTCTGCATTGCTCAAGACTATGGAGCTTATTCGGTCAGACGGCGGAACACTTCTGATCGACACAAAGCAAGACGCCTATCTCAACGGTTTTCGTGGAGCTGGTCGTCCCGAGGGGATGAGGGAGTTGCTGGAGACGCTGTTGATCAAGGGGGAGGTGAAAAATGATGTGTGGGCTGCTGCCGGTTTCGTGGACGTCGAGTTAAGCTAACAGCATCTTCTTTTCGAACTCCATAGGGCTCAGATACCCGAGCGTCGAGTGCCGGCGCCGGGGATTGTAGAAGCGTTCGA
>JAJLKS010000201.1:0-5711 GCA_033838765.1 Alphaproteobacteria bacterium | reverse complement strand
AAGCGGGGATCGAGGCGCCGGAAGGCGTGACGACGCTTCTTGATGGCGATTTCACGCTTGAAGGCGGCAAGCTGTCGGGCGAGGCGAAGCATGTTCCCTATGGCCGCGACGCTGCGCATGGCGTCGCCATCGTCAAGGGCGAGGTCGTGCTTGCGCCGCTCTCCGGTGCGAAGATCGAACCGGGACTCAATGTCGCCCGAGAACCGCGCGATCGTGTCGTTCTGAAAGATGTCGCGGTGAAAAATGCGAAGGCAAGCCTGCCTGCCGATGCGATGCAGCTTTACGGCGCGCTGATCCGTGCCTGCCAGATGGCGGGCGCTCTGTCCTATCTCTCCTCGCAATCCATCGCCTATGCCAACGAGCGCTCGCAGTTCGGCAAGCCGATCGGCAAGTTCCAGGCAATCCAGCAGCAGCTTGCGGTGCTGTCCACGCAGGCCGCCGCCTGCGGCGTCATCACCGACGTTGCCTGCGCGCAGGTGGTGAAGCGCGGCGCCGATGCCGCATTCGAAATCGCTGCGGCGAAGATCCGCGTCGACGATGCCTCGAGCATCGCCACTTCGATTGCCCATCAGGTGCACGGCGCCATCGGCTTCACCTATGAGCATGGCCTGCATTTCGCCACGCGCCGCCTCTGGTCGTGGCGGGCGGAGTTCGGCTCCGGCACGGAATGGGCGAAGCGGCTTGGCCGCGAAACGATCAAGGGCGGCGCGGATGCGCTCTGGCCGCACGTCACCGCCCGCTGACATTCGACATCAGACAAGGACAAGCCCGATGAAAGTTTCCGAAGCCCTCAAAAGCCGCATCACCTGCCGCGCCTTTCTCGACAAGCCCGTGCCGGAGGCGACCGTGCGCCGGATTCTCGAGGAAGCGAAATACGCGCCGTCGGGCGGCAATCTGCAGCCCTGGCATGTCTACGTTCTGACGGGAAAGAAGCTCGAGGAATTCCTCGGCATCATTGCGGCGAAGCAGAAGGACAACCCCTTCGGCGAGGGCACGGAGTACGACATCTATCCGAAGGGCCTGAAAGAGCCCTACAAGGCGCGCCGCTTTAAATGCGGCGAAGACATGTATGCGACCATCGGCGTGTCCCGCGAGGACAAGGCGGGGCGGCTGATGCAGTTCTCCCGCAATTTCCGCTTCTTCGATGCGCCTGTCGCCATGTTCTTCGCCATCGACCGGCAGATGGGCCTCGGCCAGTGGTCCGATCTCGGCATGTTCATCCAGTCGGTGATGCTCGCCGCCCGCGAGCACGGGCTTCACACGGCGGCGCAGGAAGCCTGGGCCATCTGGTACAAGACCGTCTCCGAGTTTGTGCAAATGCCCGAAGAGCTTATGCTCTTCTGCGGGCTGGGGCTCGGATACATGGATGAAAGCGCGCCGATTAACCAATTGCGAACGGATCGCGCACCGCTTGAGGAATTTGCTACGCTCAGCGGATTCTGACGGCGCTTCCTGAAGGTTCCTTGCTGGGATCGTTCATCCCGGGTTCAGCGTCAATGGCTTAGGTACGGGGGCATGACGCAGAAAACCACATGGATCGCCTTGACGATCGTCTTCTTCCTCGCGGTGGGCCTTGGCCCCGTGCGGGCGGACGGTCTTCTTGTGCCTGCCCAGTGGCATTCCGAGCAGGACAGGGCGCGCGATGCCGTGCGCTCCGGCCAGGCGATTTCGCCCGGACAGGCAAAGCGGGCGGCGCTGTCGCGCTATCCGGGCCAGTTTCTCGATATGAGTTTCGGCGGCAACGCCTATTACGTAAAGATCATGACGGCCCAGAACCGGGTCATCGTCGTGACCGTCGATGCGGCGTCCGGCCGCGTCATCGGCGCGAATTAGGGTCAGGGGAACAGGAACATGCGGCTCCTTGTCGTGGAGGACGATCCCGATCTCAACCGCCAGCTCGTCTCCGCGCTGGAAGAAGCGGGCTATGTGGTGGACAGTGCGAGTGATGGCGAAGAAGGCCATTTTCTCGGCGACACCGAGCCCTATGACGCGGTGGTGCTCGATCTGGGCCTGCCGGAAATGGACGGCGTGACGGTGCTTGAGAAATGGCGCCGCGACGGCAAGATCATGCCGGTGCTGATCCTCACCGCACGCGACCGCTGGAGCGACAAGGTGGCAGGCTTCGATGCCGGTGCCGACGACTATGTCGCCAAGCCCTTCTACATGGAGGAAGTGCTGGCGCGCCTGCGGGCGCTGCTCCGCCGGGCGACGGGCCATGCGACGAGCGAGCTCGAATGCGGTGTCGTCCGCGTCGACACCAAAAGCTCGCGCGTCACGGTGAATGGACGCGCCATCAAGCTAACCTCGCTCGAATACCGGCTGCTTGCCTACATGATGCATCATCAGGGCCGCGTGATTTCGCGCACCGAGCTTGTCGAGCATCTCTACGATCAGGATTTCGACCGCGATTCCAACACCATCGAGGTTTTCGTGGGGCGTCTGCGCCGCAAGCTCGGAAAGGATGTGATCGAGACCGTGCGCGGCCTCGGCTACCGGCTGACGGCGGCGGAAGATGCGGCGTGACAGTCTTGCATTTCGCCTGATTGCGGGCGCGGCACTCTGGAGTGCCATCGCGCTTGTCGCGGGCGGGCTCATTCTCTCGGCCATCTTCCGCAACTCGGTCGAAAACAGCTTCGACGGCCGCCTGAACGTACTGCTGCACAGCCTGATCGCCACAACGGAGATCAATGACCGGGGTGAAATCGAGCGCGGCAGGGGGCTCTCCGAAACGCGCTTCGATCTCGCCTATTCGGGCTGGTACTGGCAAATCTGGCCGGTGGCCCAGCGCCCGGCGCTGCGGTCGCGCTCGCTCTTCGACCAGTCGCTCGATCTCTCGCCGGCCGAAAGGGTCGACCGGAACGAGGTCGGCCTCAAGGTCTTCGATACAGTGGGCCCTGAAGATCAGCCGCTGCGCGTCGTCGAGCGCCGCGTGATGCTGCCGGACTACGATGTGCCGGTTTCCTTTGCGGTGGCTGCCGACCGTTCGGAAATGAATGAGGAAATCCAGAGCTTCAACACCTGGGTCTTCGGTTCCATGGCGGCCATGGGTTTCGGGCTTCTCGTTGCATTGCTCATTCAGGTTCGCTTCGGCCTTCGCCCGCTGGAGCGGGTGCGCGAGGCGCTCGCTGAAATAAGAAGTGGCCGCGCCACGAAGCTCGAAGGGGAATTCCCGCTCGAAATCGAACCGCTGGCGGAAGAGCTGAACGGGCTGCTGGAGGGCAACCGCGAAGTGCTCGAGCGCGCACGAACCCATGTCGGCAATCTCGCCCATGCGCTGAAAACGCCGCTCAGTGTGCTGACCAACGAGGCGCGCAGCCATGACGGTCCGTTTGGCGACACCGTACGGCGGACGACGATGCAGATGCGCGAACAGATCGACCGCCATCTCGCGCGTGCCCGCATGGCCGCATCCGCCAATGTGCTCGGTGCAAATACGCCTGTGAAGCCGGTGCTTCTTCGCCTCGCAAATGCGCTCGAACGGATCCATGCCGAACGCGGCATATCGATCATCGTCGATTGCCCGGACGAAGCGGGCTTTCGCGGCGAAGCGCAGGATCTCGAGGAAGTGGTGGGCAATCTCCTCGACAATGCCTGCAAATGGGCGGACGAAGAGGTGCGCCTCACCGTGACGGCGGCGGGAATAGAACGCCGCAATCGGCCCTTCATTCTCGTGACGGTTGAGGATGACGGACCGGGGCTGCCGGAAGAGGCGCGCAAGACGGCATTGAAGCGCGGCGCGCGGCTCGATGAATCGAAGCCCGGCTCCGGCCTCGGTCTCTCCATCGTGACCGAGATCGCCGAGCTCTATGGCGGCGACCTGAAGCTCGAAACTTCTCCGCTCGGCGGCCTCAAGGCGGCGCTTTACCTGCCCGCATCGGCAACCGCGGCCTGAAATCCGGCCATTCCCGCCGTCCAAGCTGAACGCCATATGAACGGCGCATTCAGGCCCCGCTCAAGGGCGATTGCCTATCTTCATGACCATCGGATCAACCCACTGGGAAACGGGGTACGAGTCATGAAGATCAAATCAGCACTTCTTGTCGGCGCAGTCGCTGTTGCGCTCGCTGGCTGCCAGACCGGCAGTCCCTACGGCTATAGCGGCGGCCCGAAGCAGGGCATCGGCACGCTGGCCGGCGCCGTCGCCGGCGGTCTTGCCGGTTCGCAGATCGGCGGCGGCTCCGGCCGCCTCTGGGCCACGGGTGCGGGTGTGCTCGTCGGCGCGCTGGTCGGCAACAATATCGGCCGCAGCCTCGACCGTGCCGACCAGTCCTATCTGCAGCAGGCGTCCTATGGCGCCTTCCAGACCGGTCAGCCGCAGCGCTGGCACAACCCGCAGAGCGGCAATTACGGCTATGTCGAGCCGGGCCGCTCCTACCAGACGGCCGGCTCCTATTGCCGCGAATATTCGCAGACCGTCTATGTCGGCGGCCAGCCGCAGAACGCCTATGGCACGGCCTGCCGTCAGCCCGACGGAAGCTGGCAGATCGTGAACTGAGGCCTCGCCTCACGAGATGAACGGCCGCAAGGCCGTTCGGCCTCACCCCTGGTGAAATCCGTCCCCCGACCAGCGCCTGGGTGAGGCCACTTCTTCTTCTAGCGACAGACGTGAAAAGGCCGCCGCTTTCCTTTTGGAAGGCGGCGGCCAGTTCGGAACGGCAGCGACGCGGTCGCCTTATGTGTTTTACGGGACCGCCCCGTTTGCACCAATCCGTTTCATCCGCAGAGTCGCCGCGCGAGACATGCCCGCGTGGCGAAATAGGTTAAGGCTCAGGCAGGAAGGTCCCTGGAAGTATCCGACCATACCCGCCTCGCCACACGACCCTCTGTCGAGATCGAAACTTTGGCGATGGCAAACGGTGTCACCAGACCGTTAGACATCGGATCACCTCCTTTCAAATGTTGAACCTAGGATCTTCAGCGTGAATCCACGTGCCGTCCGCGTCAAGGAAATGTGTGTGAAAGTTCGGTGCCTACTGCATCCAGTGTCGGCATCCGGCGCAATTTCGCGCTTTTTCAGGAGCAGCCTGCGCGCGGCCGGCGGGGCATGAGGGCGCGGAACGCCGCGCGCCGAAGCAGAGGCAAGCCGTCAGGGACGAATCAATCGCGCCCGGCAGGTGCGGCCTTGGCCTGTTCCTCGCTCTGTTCCATCAGCGACGCGATGGTCGCCGGCTCCGCCAGCGCGGCTTCCTGCTCGGCGAGCCGGGCAAAAAAGGCCTCGACCCTCGGTTCATGAGCGAGCGTTGCGTCCGCCACGCTCCGGCCATAGCGATGTGCCCGGATCGCGGCAAAGACATCGGATATGGCCGTCTTGGCGGCAGGCCGGCCCGGGACGAAGCGGCTCGGCGTGCCTGTTGAATAGGTAACGAGCCCCGCCTTGCAGAGCGCACCTGAAATTTCGCTCATGGCCTCCATCGGCACATGCAGCCGCTTGGCAAGCGTCTCCGGCGTCCAGGGCGTCTGGCCCTTTTCGAAGGCTTCGTGAATGAGCAGCAGCGCCTGCACCGACATCCGGTCGAGCTGGCGCAGTGTGAGCAGGCTTACCCCCGCATAGGGCGAGAGATAGGCCCGGTTCTGGTAGTAGAAGGCGATGGCGCAGCCGCCAAGCAGGATGATCCAGGCGGCATAGAGCCAGATCATGAAGAAGACGAGCGTCGCAAAGGCGGAATAGATTGCGACATACTGGGCGGATTTGACGACGAAGGTCGCAAAGG
>JAJLKS010000200.1:0-3158 GCA_033838765.1 Alphaproteobacteria bacterium | reverse complement strand
ACCAACTCCATCGCCTCGATCTTCGCCTGGACGCGCGGCCTCACGCATCGCGCGAAGCTCGACGGCAATGAGCCGCTGGCGAAATTCGCAGCGACGCTCGAAAAGGTCTGCGTCTCGACGGTGGAGTCCGGCTACATGACGAAGGACCTCGCCCTCCTCGTCGGCTCGGAACAGTCCTGGCTCTCGACCGAAGGCTTCCTCGACAAGGTCGCCGCCAATCTCGACAAGGCGCTCGCCAAGGCGGGGTGAAGCACCCTGCAGATCGCCAAAAAAATGGCCCGGTAAAACCGGGCCATTCTTTTCTCAAAAGCAGGCTGTTGTCAGGCCGCGCCCGCCAGCGCACCGACGGCGCCCCGAACGGCTTCGAGCGCCGCATCGGCCTTCGAGGCATCCGGCCCGCCGGCCTGCGCCATGTCGGGCCGGCCGCCGCCGCCCGAACCGCCCATCGCCGCCGCACCCGCCTTCACGAGTTCGACCGCGTTGAAGCGCCCGGTGAGATCAGCCGTGACGCCGACCGCGATGGCGCCCTTGCCGTCTTCGGAAATGGCGACGAAGGCAACGACGCCGGATCCCAGCTGCTTCTTGCCGTCATCGACAAGACCGCGCAGGTCCTTCGGGTTAACGCCTTCGAGCTTGCGCAGCATCAGCTTCACGCCGCCCATCTCCTCGACCTGCGAACCGGCATCGCCGCCCGATGCGCCGCCGCCCATTCCGCCGCTCAGGGCGAGCTTCTTCTTCGCTTCGGCAAGTTCGCGCTCGAGCCGCTTGCGCTCCTCCATCAGCGAGACGACACGCGCCGGCAGGTCTTCCGGCGCGATCTTCAGCGCGCCGGCCGCTTCCTTCGCAATGCGCTCCTGCTGCGAGAGATAGGCACGTGCGCCCTCGCCCGTCAGCGCCTCAATGCGGCGGATGCCTGAGGCAACCGCGCTCTCGCTCACGATCTTGAAGATCGCGATGTCGCCGACGCTGCGCACATGCGTGCCGCCGCAAAGCTCCACCGAATAGGTATGATTGTCCTTCGCATCATCGACGCCCATGGCGAGCACGCGCACTTCCTCGCCATACTTCTCGCCGAACAGCGCCAGCGCGCCGGCGGCAATCGCATCGTCCGGCGTCATCAGCCGCGTCGACACTTCCGTGTTCTGACGAATGATGCCGTTCACGATGGATTCGACTTCGGCAATCTCGTCCGCCGTCATCGGCTTCGGGTGGCTGAAGTCGAAGCGGAGCCGCTCCGGCCCCACCATCGAACCCTTCTGCGTGACATGCGGCCCGAGCACGCGGCGCAGCGCCTCATGCACGAGATGCGTCGCCGAATGGTTCGCCCGCGTCGCGTCGCGCAGCGCCTTGTCGACCTTCATCTCGACGATGTCGCCGGTCTTGAGCCGCCCGCGCGCCAGCTTGCCGATATGGACATGCATGTCGCCGAGCTTCTTCATCGTGTCGATCACCGGGAACTCGGCGCCATCCGCCGAGAAGATGATGCCCGTATCGCCGACCTGCCCGCCCGACTCGCCATAGAAAGGCGTCTGGTTGGTGATGATCGCGGCTTCCTGCCCCGCCTCGACCGCCTCGACCGGCTGGCCGTCGACAAGCAGCGCCACGACCTTGCCTTCCGCGACTTCGCTTTCATAGCCGAGGAATTCGGTCGCGCCGAGCGCCTCGCGGAGCTCGAACCAGACCGCCTCCGTCGCCTTTTCGCCCGATCCCGCCCAGGCGGCGCGCGCATCCTGGCGCTGCTTCGCCATCGCGGCATCGAAGCCCGTCTGGTCGACGCTCATGCCGCGCGAGCGCAGCGCATCCTGCGTGAGATCGAGCGGAAAACCGTAAGTGTCGTAGAGCTTGAAGGCCACTTCGCCCGGCAGCACGCCCTTGCCGCCAAGCTGCTCCACCTCGTCGTCGAGGAGCTTCAGGCCGCGCGCAAGCGTATCGCGGAAGCGCGTTTCCTCGAGCTTCAGCGTTTCGGTGACGAGCGCCTCGGCGCGGCGGAGTTCCGGATAGGCATCGCCCATCTGACGGACAAGCGCAGGCACCAGCCGGTGCATCAGCGGTTCGGCCACGCCGACAAGCTGCGCATGGCGCATGGCGCGGCGCATGATGCGGCGGAGCACATAGCCGCGGCCCTCGTTCGACGGCATCACACCATCGGCAATCAGGAAGGACGAGGAGCGCAGATGATCGGCGATCACACGGTGGCTGACCGCATGGGCGCCGTCGGGATCGCTCTTCGACGCTTCGGCGGAGGCGACGATCAGCGCCCGCATGAGGTCGGTCGCGTAATTGTCATGCGTGCCCTGCAGCACGGCCGCGATGCGCTCGAGTCCCATGCCGGTATCGATCGAGGGCTTGGGCAGATCCGTGCGCGTCCCGTCGGCATGCTGCTCATACTGCATGAAGACGAGGTTCCAGATTTCGATGAAGCGGTCGCCATCCTGATCGGGGCTGCCGGGCGGGCCGCCGGGAATCCTGTCGCCATGATCGTAGAAGATTTCCGAGCACGGCCCGCAGGGGCCGGTATCGCCCATCGACCAGAAGTTATCCGATGTCGGAATGCGGATGATCTTCGCGTCGGGGAGCCCGGCGATCTTCTTCCAGAGGCCGAAGGCCTCGTCGTCCTCGGCATAGACGGTCGCCATCAGCCGGTCCTTCGGAATACCGAATTCCTTGGTGATCAGCGTCCAGGCGAACTCGATGGCCTCGGCCTTGAAATAATCGCCGAAGGAGAAATTGCCGAGCATCTCGAAAAATGTGTGGTGCCGCGCCGTATAGCCGACATTGTCGAGATCGTTATGCTTGCCGCCCGCCCGCACGCATTTCTGCGCGCTCGCCGCACGGACATAGGGCCGCGTCTCCTGGCCGGTGAAGACATTCTTGAACGGCACCATGCCGGCATTGGTGAAGAGCAGCGTCGGATCGTTGTTCGGCACGAGCGGCCCGGACGGCACGGCCTCGTGCCCCTGCGCGCTGAAATAGTCCAGAAACTTGCGTCGGATCTCGTTGAGGCCGGTCATGGGTCCGCTCTGTCTGCTCAGGGTCCGGGGCCCGCGACGGAGCCCCTCGGGACAGCGGCAGCCAATGCCTATCCGCCCCGTTTCATCGATGAATATAGGTTGCCAGCTTTTACCTGTCGCCCGGCAGACTGTCCAGAAAGCCCCAGC
>JAJLKS010000199.1:0-6895 GCA_033838765.1 Alphaproteobacteria bacterium | reverse complement strand
TCGCCGCCGCCGCGGCCTTCCCAGGGCGATGCTGCGGCCGGGACCGCAAGTCCGAGGCATAGCGCCATAGCCAGAGAAATCCCGATTGGACGTGCCAGATAGTGCGCCATGAGGCGCCTCCCTTCAGCGAAATGGCCGGATTCGGCCCTGCGCGAGGAGTTTTTCACCCGCAAGCTGAACGGCGGGTGAACCATTTGTTAATCTATGCGGCAAAGCGCCCGTTGCATTCTCTCGCCAATCCCCTCACACCCCATCGAAAGACCAGCACCAGAAGGAAGCATCATGCCTGCAGACAGCACGACGAAATCCGCCTTTGAAAGCTTTTTGAAGGCTGCCTGCGACCGGCTTGGCTACAGCGACACGATTGCCTCGCTGCTTTCCCTCGCCGCCATGGAAATCAAGGTCGAGATACCCATCGTTCGCGACAACGGCGAACTGGCGATTTTCACCGGCTACCGGGTTCAGCACCAAAGCGCCCGCGGCCCCTGCAAGGGCGGACTGCGCTATCATCCCGAAGTCGACCTCGATGAGGTGCGCGGCCTTGCATCGCTGATGACGATGAAGACGGCGCTGGTCAATATTCCGCTCGGCGGCGGCAAGGGCGGCATCACCTGCGACCCGAGAAATCTCTCGACCCGCGAGCTCGAGACGCTGACGCGAAAATTCGTGAAGCGCATCCATCGCGAGATCGGGCCGAACAGCGACATCATGGCGCCTGACGTGGGCACGAATGCGCGCGTCATGGGCTGGATCCACAGCGAATATTCGGCGATCTACGGTCATTCGCCTGCCGCTGTGACCGGCAAGCCAATCTCGCTTGGCGGATCGGCCGGACGCGAAACCGCAACCGGAGACGGCCTCGCCATCGTGACCCGCGAATATGCAAAACACCGGGACATCAAGCTCGAAGGTGCCACCGCGGTCATTCAGGGCTTCGGCAATGTCGGCATCAATACCGCACTCGCCTACCGCAAGCTCGGGATCAAGGTGATCGCCATTTCGGATTCGCGCAGCGCCGTCTACCGGGAAGATGGGATCGACGTCGATGCGCTTGTCAAGCGCAAGCGCGAGCGCGGCTCCCTTGCCGATGCCGAGGGCCACAAGACGATCGAAGCCGAAGAACTGCTCGAAACAGAGTGCGATTTTCTGGTGCCCGCCGCACTCGGCAATGCCATCACAGAAAAGAACGCAGGCCGTATCTCGGCACGTGCCGTGATCGAAGGGGCGAATGGCCCCCTCACACGCGAGGCCGACGAGATCCTCGGCGGCAACGGCATCGACATCGTGCCCGATATTCTGGCGAATGCGGGGGGCGTGATCGTCAGTTATTTCGAATGGGTGCAGAATCTTCAGCGCGAAGTATGGCCGGAAGAGAGGATCGAGAAGGAACTTGCCCGGATTTTGGGCAATGCCGCGGCAGCCGTGTTCGATCATGCCGGCGACAAGAAGCTCGACTACCGCTCCGCCGCTTTCGATATTGCGGTCGCCCGCGTCAAGGAGGCGCTGGACGCGACTGGCTTCTGATGGTCCATCGAAGTGCCATAAGGTTCACGTAAGAATGGCATGCTAGGCTCGGGAGCGAATCGCCGCGCCGCCGCCGAGGATGCACGCCCGACATGTCCGAGACTCCTTTTCTGCAAGCCCTGATACTCGGCATTGTCGAAGGTGTGACCGAGTTTCTGCCGGTCTCCTCGACCGGTCATCTCGTGATCGCCGGCGACATGCTGGGTTTCAACGCCATCCCGGGCGAAGTCTTCGAGACATCGATCCAGATCGGCGCAATTCTCGCCATCTGCACGCTTTACCGGGAACGCCTCAGCGCAGTCACTTTCGGGCTGTTTGGCGGTGACGCCGGTGCGCGCCGGTTTGCCATGGCGATCATCCTAGCGACGATGCCGATGATCGCGCTTGGCGCCCTTTTCTACGACTTCATCGTCAACGTCCTGTTTTCACCGCTTGTCGTCGCCACGGCCTTCATTCTGGGCGGCGGCGCCATCATCATCATCGAGCGGCTCAAGATAGAAGAGCGTGTGAGCGACGCCGAAGAGCTGACCCCGGCAATGGCGCTCAAGATCGGCGCATTCCAGTGCCTCGCGCTCATCCCGGGCATGTCCCGGGCGGGCGCCACGATCATCGGTGCGCTGATTGCCGGCGTGGAACGCAAGGCCGCCGCCGAGTTTTCATTCTTCCTTGCCATCCCCGTTATTGTCGGCGCAACGGTGTTCGATGTCTGGGGCAACTGGCAAGTGATCGGCGGCAGCCACCTGCCCGTTCTTGCAACGGGCTTCGTTGCCGCCTTTCTTTCCGCACTCGTCGTGGTCAGATGGTTCGTCGGCTTCGTCAGCCGGCATGGCTTTTCGGTCTTCGGCTGGTACCGGATCGCCTTTGGCAGCCTTCTGCTCGTCTATTATCTGACGCGCGCCTGACGCCGCCACCTGGTGTGTAAAACGTAAATCTCGCTTAACCAAGCATTATAAGTTTGTACCTAGTCTCTCTGCTCTAGGCCCAAGGGTTGGCATGGGGCATCCGGGACTCATGAAAGACACAAACAGCCAGACTTATGCGGGAGACATGCTCGACGGGAGGTCTGGCCATTCGATGGACCAGCGATCGCCGGGCGACTTGCTGCCGCCAGATGCCGCCGCTGATTACAGCATGGACCGCCTGAGCCTGCGCTTCAAACAGCCGGCGCTCGAGCATCGGTACAATGTCGAGAACTACGAGCGGCAGATTGGCCTGACACGTCTTTCCATGGCGCTCGGCGCAGTCATCTTCGCGCTTTACGCGGTTGTCGATCCTTTCATCATTCCGGAAGTGACGTATGAAGCCTGGGCAATCCGCCTTGGCATTGCCTGCCCGCTTCTCTTCGCCATCGTCGCGCTGACCTACATGCCGGGCTTTAACTACCGGCATCAGGGCCTGCTTTCCTTCGCAATGGTCATTCCCGGCCTTGCCGTTGTCGGCATGATTGCGGTCGCAGATGCCCCCGGCAACTATCTCTATTATGCCGGCATCCTCATCATTCTGAGCTATGCCAACTGTCTCTGGCGGCTTCGCTACTACTACGCGATCCTTTCGACGGGTCTGACATGCCTCGCCTATGAATATGTCATCCTGTTCGTGAATCCGATTCCGACGAACATGCTGATCAACAACAACGTGTTCCTGCTGTTCGGTGTCGGCGTCAGCGTGTTCGTCAACTATGTGCAGGAATACAAGCTGCGCGTGAGCTTCGTCGACAATGAGAAACTTCGCGCCGAACAGCGCCGTTCGGAGCGCCTGCTTGGCCGCTCGGAAGCCGCAAACCGCGCGAAGAACGACTTGCTGGCCATCATGAGCCACGAGCTTCGGACGCCGCTGAACGCGATCATCGGATTTTCGGAAATCATCTCGAACCAGATGTTCGGCCCGGTCGGGCAGAACAAGTATGTCGACTATGCGAGCGACATCCGGGCAAGCGGTGCGCATCTCCTCAGCATCATCAATGACATTCTGGATATCTCGAAAGCGGAAGCGGGAAAGCTGCAGCTCGAAGAAGAGCCGATCGATCCTGTCGAGGCGCTGAACCGGACCAAGCGCATGTTCCGGCAGCGCGCCTCGGAGCTCGGCGTGGATCTCACCTTCCGCGTCCGCGACGATATTCCCTGGCTGATTGCCGATCCGCGGCTTTTCAATCAGGTCGCAATCAACCTCACGTCCAACGCACTCAAGTTCACGCCGGAAAACGGCAATGTCTGGGTGGAGCTTGGCTTCAACAGCGCAGGCGATCTCGTGCTCAGCGTCAATGACACGGGTATCGGCATCAAGTCCAGCGACATGCAGCGCATTTTCGAGCCCTTCGTGCAGGTCGAGGATGCCATGTCGCGCACCCATCAGGGCACGGGGCTGGGCCTGCCGCTGGTGCGCAAGATCATGAACCTCCATGGTGGCACGATCGAGCTCGAAAGCACGGTCGGCGAAGGCACGACGGCCTACGCAACCTTCCCGAAGAGCCGCTTCGTCGCACCGGAAGCGGCGGAATTCAACTGGAAGGCCAGCTAGGTCTCGTCGAGCGACAGGGCTTTAGGCCGGCTTGTCTGCCACCATCAGATAGATGCACTTCGTCGAGTCGACCTCGATCGTGACGTTCCTCGCGTCGAGCCCTTCGAGCAGGTCGAGCATGTCCTGTTCCGTGCGATAGATCAGGCTCCAGTCCGTCACGAATTCCAGCGGCCATTCGCAGCTTTCGCGGCCCTTCTTGACATTTGCAAGGATGAGCTTGCCGCCCGGCTTTACCTGCTCGTAGAGATCGCGGGTGAGTGCCTTTGCCCGGCGGGCCGACAGATAGTCGTAAAGACCGAGGCTGTAGATCACATCTTGCGGCGGCAGCGCGCGGAAGAGCGCGCCGGCCTTCAGCAGTTGCGCGAAAGAGGCTTGCAGGCACTGCACCTTTGCGCGGCCGGCATGACGGACCACTTCGGGATAGGCATGCTCATAGGCATGGGTCAGTGCACGGTGATCCTGATCGATCAGCGTGAAATTGACCGGGCGCGGCAGCTTGCCGATCCTGAGATAGTCATAGACTTCATAGGCCGAGCCGCAGCCGAGATTTGCGATGTTGAGCGGCTCGTCGCCGGGCGTCTCCGCGATCCGGTCCGCGATGATCTTCTGCGTCATGCGCAGCCGCGTGCCGACGCAGGCGCCGGTCTCGATGCCGATACGATGCAGCAGTTTCTCATAGGGCGTGCTGCCGACGCGCTGCCACTCATAGACATAGTTCATGATCTGGTAGTCGCCGGGATAACCGAGCGGCTTCTCGTAGCAACGCTTCATCACGGCGCCGGGCATGAAGTCCGGCGTGAGCACGCGTTCGGCATAGCGCTTGTGGCGGGCAAGCACGGCCGGGTCCGACCAGACCGGCGCAAGCACGTCGTTGCCCCGGTACCAGAGTTCCTTCCACTGGGGCACCATGCGATCCTCGCAGGCGATCAGCGCGTCGAGCAGCAACTTCTCGCGCTCGGGGCCCGTCGCCTTCAGCCGCGATTCATAGGTTTCCAGCAGGTCCTTGTAGGAACGGAACAGATTGACGATTTCCGTGCACAGCTGCAGGAACTCCGGCAGCAGACCTTCCGACATGCCGAAACCCGGGTCCGCCAGCGCCTGGCTCAACACCAGATTGTCGTGCTCGCTGACGATGGCGGGAATGTCGAGATAGCCGGACGTGAATTCCAGGCCGACAATGGTGCGCACACCATGCGGCTCCACCCTGCGCACCCGGCCCGAACCGCCGAAAAGCGCCGCCTCGCCCACGCGAAACTCGAAGGGAATTTCGGCACCGATCCGGCCGTCCCAGCGGTCGGCATTGGCGCTTTGCACGGCAATGCCGGTCATGCTGAGGTTCTTCAGCGACGCCTGCTCATTGTCGATGAAAACTGCGGGAATAGCGTCGCTGAATAGCTGCTCCGGCCGGAAACGCTCCGCCCGGTAGAACATCCGGCGTCCCTCAGCTCCTGTCAGCTGCTCGTAAGTCCTGATCACTGGCCCCACCCCGATTACTTACACAACCCGATACACCTGCACTGCACAATAATGAAATGCGTAGTGCAGCGCATCACAAACCTTAACAAATGATTAACCGGATCTTTTAAGCCTTTATAAAACCACGGGTTTATGATGCAGAAACGCCCCGGCGGCGCGCCCGGCTGTTTTCCAGAATCCGCATGACGGGCGGCAGCATCAGCCAGTCGATAAAGAGATTGGCCAGAATCACCAGGGCCGTCATGGCGCCGAGGGTCCGGTTCACCTCGAAGCCGGAGAACATCAGGATGCCGAAGCCGACGGTCAGCGACACGGTAATGACCAGCATGGCGACACCAACCGTCGAGAAAACGTGATTGATCGCCTCGTCCGGCGGCAGGCCGCGCTCTCTCGCCTGCTGGTACATCAGCAGGAAATAGATCGTGTCGTCGACAATGAGGCCGATCGTCATGGCCGTGACGACAGAGGCGGCAAGGCCGATTTCCTTAAAGATAAGACCCCAGAGCCCGAAGCCGACAAGCGAAGGCAGCAGATTGAGAAAGATGCTCAGCGCGCCATAGACGGAGCTCCGCAGCGCGAAACCGACCACGAAGGCGATCACGACAAGGGAAACCAGCGTCGCAAGGATCATGGACCGGATGTTGGAGCCGGACAGGTTGGCGAAAAGCGCATTGATACCGGTGGCACGCGACCGCATTTCCGGCGGCGCATTGGCGGCGAGCCACGCCGCGGCGCTTTCATTGAAGTCACGGATTTCCGACGACGTCATTTGCCGCAGGATGACGGTGACGCGGCTGGAGCTTCTCGCCACGTCGATCCTGTCATTGAGGGAGGCGCCGAAAGGCAACGACAATTCATAGAGCAGGAAATACTGCGCAATGGTCTCCCGGTCCGCCGGCAGGTCACCCGCCGCGCCGCCGGGATACATGGCGTCGTGGACGCGCTGCGTTATATCGGAAACGGCAGCCACGCTGACGACACCCGGCTGCCCGCGCAGCCATACCTCGAACTCGGCGAGCTTCGCCTGATAGGCCGGATCGAACACCCCCCCGCTTTCACCGGAACCGATGTCGAATTCCACGATATTGAGACCGGTCAAATGGTCTTCGGCATAGTCCGATGCCTGACGGAACTCGAAATGCTCTCCGAAATAGCGGGCAAAATCGTCATCGAGCCGGATATTGCCAAGCCAGACCGCACAGGCAATCACGATGCTGCCGCAGAAGAAGAAGAGCTGGCGATAGTAGCGATTGACGAAGTGTCCAAGACTCACCATGAAGCGTTGCGAGCGTTGCACCGCCGGCTTCAGCTTCATCAGCGACAGGACGGCCGGAAGCCAGGTGAATGTGAAGATGAAGGCGATGACGATACCGAGCGC
>JAJLKS010000198.1:0-12179 GCA_033838765.1 Alphaproteobacteria bacterium | reverse complement strand
GAACTTGCCCGACGTGATGTCGACCTGCCCGCCGCCGAAATTGACCGCGTAGAGGCCCTTCTTCACGCTCGCCAGGATCTCCGCCGGGTCGTGCTGGCCGCCAAGCATGTAGGTGTTGGTCATGCGCGGCATGGGCTGATGTGCGTAGGATTCGCGCCGTCCGTTGCCCGTAGGCGCCATGCCCATGAGGCGGGCATTGAGCCGGTCCTGCATGTAGCCCTTGAGGATTCCATCCTCGATCAGCACCGTGCGCGAAGTCGGCGTGCCTTCATCGTCGATGGTGAGCGAACCGCGCCGGTCTGCCAGCGTGCCGTCATCGACCACCGTGATGCCGGGTGCGGCGACGCGGCTCCCCATCAGCCCCGCAAAGGCCGAGGTCTTCTTGCGGTTGAAATCACCCTCGAGCCCGTGGCCGATCGCTTCGTGAAGCAGGATGCCGGGCCAGCCGGGGCCGAGAACCACATCCATTTCCCCGGCGGGGGCGGGCACGCTTTCGAGGTTCACAAGCGCCTGACGAAGCGCCTCGTCCACCTGTCCCTGCCAGCGCGCGGGGTCGATGAAAACGTCATAGCCCATGCGGCCGCCGACGCCAAAGGAGCCCGTCTCCTGCCGGTCGCCTTCGCCAGCGACGATGGCGACGTTGAGGCGGACGAGGGGGCGGATGTCCCTGAGGGACGAACCGTCTGCGCGGATGATCTCGACCGCCTGCCATTCGCCGGCAAGCGAGGCGGAAACCTGCTGCACACGGGCGTCCTTCGCGCGGGCATAGGCGTCGATCTCGGCGAGAAGCTTCACCTTCTCCTCGAAGCTCTGCGCGCCCAGCGGGTTTTCATCCGAATAGAGATGCGTGTTGGTGCAGGATGGCGCCTCCGCCGCAACGCCGGTGTGCCCCGTCTTCACCGCCTGTACGGCATCGCTGGCGCGCTTCAGCGCCGCTTCGGAGAAGTCCGATGCGTGGGCATATCCCGTCGCCTCGCCCGCAACGCAGCGCAGCCCGAAGCCCTGATTGGTGTCGAAGCTCGCAGTCTTGAGGCGGCCATCGTCGAAGCCGAGCGCCTCCGACTGGCGGAACTCCATGAAGAGCTCGCCATCATCGGCGCCATTCAGCGTGTCGCCGACAAGCGAGGAGACGCGGGCCCGGTCGAGCCCTGTGCGGGTGAAGAAAAGATCGTCGGAAGAAGCGGTCATAGGGTGTCCATACAGGGAAAGGTCAGCGTGCCAGCCATTCCTCGACCGGCACCAGCCGGCGGGGCAGGCCCGAGAGGTCGCAGGGCACGATCTGTGGCGAGCAGCTATAGAGCGGATATTGCGTCACCTTGAGCGAGCCAAGGTCGACCAGAAACACACCGTTGATCCGGCCGAACCAGTCATCCCACTCGACAAAGCGCCAGTTTTCCCAGCCGGGCGGCGGCGGGGCGACGACATCCCCTACAAGATCCGGATGGGCCGCGCAGAAGCCGACGACGCAGCGGCCGGGGTCCCTTGGGTCGAGCCAGGGGGCCGCCTCGGACAGGAGTTCGGGCGCCGCGCCGCCATTTTGCGGCAGCAGCAGTCCCGCCGATATCCGGCGGCCGAGATGGAAATGGATCAGCGCCTCGTCGCGCATGGCCCTCGATTCTCCCTGAGGAATATCCAAGTTATATTCTAGGACTTTTCGGGCCCGCTTATAAGGTCCGAACCGGAATTTCAGCCGCCCGGGCGATCCAGGGGCAGGATTCGCCCCATTATTGTGGCAAAACGTCGCAAAACAGGGCCGTGCCTGTGGTTTGAAGCCGCGCGTCGAC
The DNA here is from genome assembly GCA_033838765.1 of Alphaproteobacteria bacterium. Classification (GTDB taxonomy): domain Bacteria; phylum Pseudomonadota; class Alphaproteobacteria; order Parvibaculales; family Parvibaculaceae; genus Parvibaculum. The sequence goes on along the minus strand of JAJLKS010000198.1, from coordinate 10,395 downwards.
TATACTCCTCGCCACGAGTCGCTGGCCCGCAGGATGGCAGGAAAAACCGCCGCTCCGAGAAAAGAATAAGCAAGTCTGCGGCGGAACTTGCGGGCGGCGGCGCTTTATGGTTTCTGACGGCCAAATGCCGCCGCCTGCCTTTCGGGGCCATGCGCGGATATGGGTCCGGACGTTGATTTGACTAGCTGGGGACAAGCATGCGGTTTCTGAACGGAATTGGCCTTTACGCCGTCGCATTCATGGCGACACTTTTCAGTGGCGCCGTGGCGCATGCGGAACCGGTCGAGCGCGGCATCAGCCTCCAGGCTCCGGTGACGGAAGTGATGCGCGACATCATTTCCTTCCACAACCTGCTGCTCTGGATCATCACGGCGATCGTGCTTTTTGTGCTGGCGCTCCTCATCATCGTCATGGTGCGCTTCAACGCCAAGGCGAACCCGGTTCCGTCGAAGACGACGCACAACACGCTGGTCGAGATTGCCTGGACGGTCATCCCCGTCATCATTCTCGTCATCATCGCAATCCCCTCCTTCCGTCTGCTCTACAAGCAGGTTGTGATTCCCGAGGCGGAACTCACGGTGAAGGCCGTCGGCTATCAGTGGTACTGGGGTTACGAATATCCCGACAATGGCGACATTTCGGTCATCTCTAACATGGTTGAAGACGCCGATCTCCAGCCCGGCCAGCCGCGCCTTCTCGCGGCCGACGAGGCGATGGTCGTGCCTGTCGACACCACGGTGCGTGTGATCGTGACGGCCGCCGACGTGATCCATGCCTTCGCGGTGCCGCCCTTCGGCGTCAAGATCGACGCCATCCCGGGCCGTCTGAACGAAACCTGGTTCCGCGCCGAAAAGACCGGCATGTATTACGGCCAGTGCTTGGAACTCTGCGGCACGCGTCACGCCTTCATGCCGATCAACGTGAAAGTCGTCACGCAGGAAGAATTCGAGGAGTGGACGCAGCAGCAGCAGGCTGCGGCCTCCAACGACAATGTGAAGGTCGCCGAGATCGCCGGGACGGAACTGCGCTGAGGCGCAATCTTCTGCCGGCGATAGTGAAGCAAGAACGAAGGGTTTAGAGAGATGGCAGGTCAAGCTGCAGGGGCGCACGCCGATCACGCCGACCACCCCACGGGATGGAAGCGGTACGTCTATTCGACGAACCACAAGGACATCGGCACGATGTATCTGATCTTCGCGATCATCGCGGGGGTCATCGGTGCCGGCATGTCGGTCGTCATGCGCATGGAGCTCCAGCTTCCCGGCGATCAGGTTCTCGGCGGCGACTACAACCTCTTCAACATGCTGGTGACGGCGCACGGCCTCATCATGATCTTCTTCATGGTGATGCCGGCCATGATCGGCGGTTTCGGCAACTGGTTCGTGCCTCTAATGATCGGCGCGCCGGACATGGCCTTCCCGCGCATGAACAACATCTCGTTCTGGCTGCTGCCCCCGGCGCTCGGCCTGCTCGTGATTTCGATGTTCGTTCCCGGCGTTCCCGGCGGCCATGGCGTCGCCGGCGGCTGGACGATCTACGCGCCGCTCTCGACCACCGGCACGCCCGGCCCGGCGATGGACTTCGCGATCCTCTCGCTCCACGTCGCGGGCGCTTCGTCGATCCTCGGCGCGATCAACTTCATCACGACGATCTTCAACATGCGCGCACCGGGCATGACGCTGCACAAGATGCCGCTCTTCGTCTGGTCGATCCTCGTGACGGTGTTCCTGCTGCTGCTCTCGCTCCCTGTTCTCGCGGGCGCGATCACCATGCTGCTCACCGACCGCAATTTCGGCACCACCTTCTTCACGCCTGAAGGCGGCGGCGACCCGATCCTGTTCCAGCACCTGTTCTGGTTCTTCGGCCACCCCGAAGTTTACATTCTGATCCTGCCCGGTTTCGGCATGATCTCGCACATCATTTCGACCTTCTCGAAGAAGCCCGTCTTCGGTTATCTCGGCATGGCCTATGCCATGGTCGCGATCGGCGTCGTCGGCTTCATCGTGTGGGCGCACCACATGTACACGGTTGGCATGTCGGTCAACACGCAGGCCTATTTCGTGGCGGCCACCATGGTCATCGCGGTGCCGACCGGCGTGAAGATCTTCTCCTGGATCGCCACAATGTGGGGCGGCTCCATCGAGTTCAAGACGCCGATGGTCTGGGCGATCGGCTTCATCTTCCTCTTCACGGTGGGCGGTGTGACGGGCGTCGTGCTCGCCAATGCCGGCGTCGACCGCGCGCTGCACGACACCTACTACGTTGTGGCGCACTTCCACTACGTGCTGTCGCTCGGTGCCGTCTTCGCGATCTTCGCGGGCTGGTACTACTGGTTCCCGAAGATGTTCGGCTACATGTATTCCGACTTCATCGGCAAGCTGCACTTCTGGGTCACGTTCATCGGCGTGAACATGATCTTCTTCCCGCAGCACTTCCTCGGCCTGCAGGGCATGCCGCGCCGTTACGCGGACTACCCGGACGCCTATGCCTACTGGAACTACATCTCTTCGCTCGGTTCCTACATCTCGGCTTTCGGCGTGCTGATATTCCTCGCGGGCGTGGCCCATGCCTTCATCAAGAAGGAAAAGGCCGCGTACAATCCCTGGGGCGAGGGCGCGACCACGCTCGAGTGGACACTCTCCTCGCCGCCGCCTTTCCACCAGTTCTCGGAACTGCCGCGGATCAAGTGACAAGCCGCTCCGGCCGGGTCATTCCCGGCCGGAGCCTCTTTCAAGACCTGTGCCCGTAGAAGGTTCAAAGCGAAGACATGTCGGATACGGCCTACAGCAATGATCGTCCGGATGCCCTGCGCCAAGGCGGCGAGGGCAGCGCGGCCGACTTCTTCGAGCTGCTGAAGCCGCGCGTCATGTCGCTCGTGATCTTCACCGCTCTTGTCGGCATTGCGCTGGCGCCGGGCGGTATCCATCCGGTGATCGGTTTCACGGCGCTTCTGTGCATCGCGGTCGGCGCGGGCGCGTCCGGCGCGCTCAACATGTGGTATGACGCCGACATCGACGCAAAGATGGCGCGCACGGCGAACCGGCCGATCCCGTCGGGCCGCGTCGCTCCGCAGGAGGCCGCCGTCTTCGGCTCCGTGCTCTCCGTTTTCTCAGCGATGACGATGGGCGTACTGGTGAACTGGGTAGCCGCTGCGCTGCTCGCCTTCACCATCTTCTTTTATGTTGCCGTCTACACGATGTGGCTGAAGCGCCGCACGCCGCAGAACATCGTGATCGGCGGAGCGGCAGGCGCTTTCCCGCCCATGATCGGCTGGGCCGCCGTGACGGGAACGGTGTCGCTTGAAAGCATCGTGCTCTTCGCCATCATCTTCATGTGGACACCGCCTCATTTCTGGGCGCTCGCGCTCTTCCGCTCCGGCGACTATGAAAAGGTCGGCGTGCCGATGATGCCGGTGGTGGCCGGCGAGCGCGAGACGCGCCGCCAGATCATGATCTATTCGGCTCTGCTTGTGCCGGTTACGCTGCTGCCGGGCCTTTTGGGCTTTGCCGGCGCGCTCTACACCGTGGCGACTGCGGCTCTCGGGATCGGTTTTCTGGGGCTTGCCTTCCGCGTTTGGCGCACGGCGGCCGGTGCCGCGCAGGACAAGGCTGCCAAGGGCCTTTTCGCCTATTCTATTCTCTACCTGTTCCTCATCTTCTCGCTGCTTCTCGTCGAGCGGCTTTTCGGAATGTGAGGGCTGAATGCAGAACGACGAACATGGCCGCCACAAGATCGAGGCGCCCGTCTGGACCGAAGAACTGATTGAACGCCGCCGCCAGCGAAATCGGGCAATTGCATGGACGCTGGTCGCCTTTATCGTTCTGTTCTTCGTTGTGACGATTGTGAAACTTGGAGGCAATGTCGCGAACCGGCCGTTCTGAAACCGGAAGCGAATTGGCTCAAGAGGGATTTGATTGGTGGCGCGGCCTGAGGGCAGCGCACTGAAGCGGAGAAGAGGGGACATGGCTGACGCCCACGCCAAAAATCACGACTATCACCTCGTAGACCCGAGCCCCTGGCCGTTCGTTGGCTCGGTCGGCGCGTTCATTCTCGCCATCGGCGCCGTGCAGTGGATGCATGGTTCGGCGTCCTGGCTGATGCTGCTCGGTTTCGCGATCGTCTTCTACACCATGTTCGGCTGGTGGCGGGATGTGATCCGCGAAGGCCGCAAGGGCGATCACACGCCGGTGGTCCAGCTTCACCTGCGCTATGGCATGATCCTGTTCATCGCCTCCGAAGTGATGTTCTTCGCCGCATGGTTCTGGGCTTTCTTCGACGCGAGCCTCTTCCCCGGCGAAGCCGTCCAGGCGGCGCGCGCCGAATTCACCGGTGGTAAGTGGCCGCCGGAAGGTGTGGAGGTCTTCGACCCCTGGCACCTGCCGCTCATCAACACCCTGATCCTGCTGACCTCCGGCACCACGGTCACATGGGCACACCACGCGCTGCTGCATAACGACCGCAAGGGTCTGGTGCAGGGCCTCGCATGGACCGTCGCTCTCGGCCTCGTCTTCACGGGTGTGCAGGCTTACGAATATGCGCATGCCTCTTTCTCCTTCGGCGGCAGCATCTATGGCGCGACTTTCTTCATGGCGACCGGCTTCCACGGTTTCCACGTCATCGTCGGCACGATCTTCCTGATCGTCTGCCTGCTGCGTGCGATGAAGGGCGACTTCACGCCGAAGGCGCATTTCGGCTTCGAAGCGGCTGCCTGGTATTGGCACTTCGTCGACGTCGTCTGGATCTTCCTGTTCTTCGCCATCTATGTGTGGGGTGGCCACGGCGCGCCGATCGCACCGCACTGAGGACAGCAGTCCGCAAGGGAAGCAATACGGGGGGCGGGCCGCATCGAGCGGTCCGCCCCTTTGATTTCAGGAGCAAGCACATGACGGAAGGCAGGCATAGGCCGTCTTCGATTGCCGTGGGTATTCGCGGCTGTTGCCCGCGCTGCGGCGAGGGCAGACTTTTCGGCGGCTTCATCGACCTCGCACCGAGATGCGAGAAGTGCGGCCTCGACTACAGTTTTGCCGACTCGGGCGACGGTCCGGCCGTCTTCATCATGATGATCGCAGGCTTTGTGATCGTCGGGCTTGTGCTCTGGGTCGAGTTCACCTGGTCGCCGTCCTATTGGGTGCACGCAATGCTCTGGATTCCGCTGACGCTTGTCATGACCATCGGTCTCATCCGTCCGCTAAAGGGCTGGCTCGTCGCGCAGCAATACCGGCACAAGGCCGAAGAAGGCAGGCTCGACACATGAGCAATCCCTGGTTCCGTCCGCTTTTCTGGCCGACGCTTTTCACGCTTCTCGCATTGCCGGTGCTGACAGGCCTCTCGCTGTGGCAGGTGGAGCGCCTCGAATGGAAAGAGGGCCTGCTGACGAAGATCGCCGAGCGCATGGATGCGGAAGCCGTGCCGCTGCCCGCGACCGCAGGCTGGGCGGATTATGATGCGAGGGATATGGAATATACGCGCGTTGCCGTAGAGGGCCGTTTCCTGCCGGTCGAGTTCCACTATTTCACGCAGGGCGAACGAGGTGCCCCCGGCTATGCCGTGATCTCGCCGCTCGAACTGGCAGATGGCGCCCTGGTTTTCGTCGACCGCGGCTTTGTGCCCGTCGCACTGAAAGACGCCGCGTTGCGCGGCGGGATACCGCAAGGCGGGCAGCGCTTCACCGGCGTCATCCGCGCCCCGTCCGAGCGTGGCGCCTTCGATGGTGCCGACGACCCGCAAAAGAATGTCTGGATGGTCCGCGACCCGACGATCATGGGGGCGGGGCTTGGCGATGCGCGCATCGCTCCCTTCATCGTCGAGGCGGAAGAGGGCGCTTTCCCCGGTGAATGGCCGAAGGCGGGACGCACACGCATCGATATCCCGAACAATCATCTCGACTACGCTCTGACATGGGGTGGCCTCGCCCTCGTGCTCATCGTGATCTATGTGCTTTATCATCGCGCCAATGGACGGATCGGCAGACAGGCATGACATCGCGCAATTCGACCGCAGCCTATGAGGCGCTGAAGGACCGCTTTGCCCGCCTCTCCGCACTGGGCGGCGCGCAGGCCGTGCTTCATTGGGACCGTGCCACGATGATGCCGGAAGGCGGCGCGGAAGCACGCGCCGAACAGCAGGCAGTGCTGTCCCTCATCGCACATGAAACGCTCACCGCGCCGGAAACGGGTGACCTCCTTTCCGGCGCCACCGAGGCTGAAGGTTCGCTCGACGAATGGGACCGGGCGAACCTCCGTGAGATGCAGCGCATCCACGCCCATGCGACGGCGACACCGGCCGGTCTCGTGACTCGGCTGTCGCGCCGGAAGTCGCAGACCGAGATGATCTGGCGGAAGGCCCGGGCTGCGAACGACTATGCGAGCCTCGCGCCTTCGCTCGATGAGCTTCTGGCGCTGACGCGCGAACAGGCGGCTGCCAAGGCCGACGCATTGGGCCTCGATGCCTATGATGCGCTGCTCGACAGCTACGATCCCGGCCGCCGGGCTGCGGATATAGACAAGCTGTTTGCAGAGCTTGAGGATTTTCTTCCCGGCCTGCTTCAGGATGTGATGGAGCATCAGGCAGGCGGCAGGGCGGCGCTTGTGCCCGAAGGTCCGTTCCCGATCGCCCTGCAGGAAAAGATCGGCCGCGACATCATGGACCGGATGGGTTTCGACTTCGCCCATGGCCGCCTCGATGCGAGCCATCATCCCTTTACCGGCGGCGTGCCGGACGACAGCCGCATCACCACGCGCTATGACGAGCGCGACTTCACCGAAAGCCTCATGGCGGTGATCCACGAAACAGGCCATTCGCTATACGAGCGCGGCCTGCCGCGAGACTGGAGGGGCCAGCCCGTCGGGCGCGCTCGCGGCATGACGATCCATGAGAGCCAGTCGCTGCTCTATGAAATGCAGGCCGCGCGAACGGAAGCCTTCATCGCCTTCCTTGCGCCGCGCCTGAAGACGGCCTTCGGCGGCGAGGGCCCGGCCTGGGAGCCGGACAATATTCTCCGCCACTATCGCCGTGTGCGCCCGAGCTTCATCCGGGTGCAGGCGGATGAAGTGACCTACCCGCTGCATGTGATGCTTCGTTACCGTCTCGAACGCGCGATGATCGCGGGCGATCTCCGCGCGGCGGACCTGCCCGCCGCCTGGAACGAGGGCATGGAAGCGCTCCTCGGCATCCGCCCGGCGGACGATGCGGAGGGCTGCATGCAGGATATTCACTGGCCATCGGGCTCTTTCGGTTACTTTCCGACCTATACGCTCGGCGCGCTTGCTGCCGCGCAGCTCTTCGCTGCGGCGAAAGAGGCGGAGCCCGCGCTTGAAGAGGCTCTCAGCGAAGGCGATTTCGCGCCGCTGACGTGCTTCGTGCGCGAAAAAGTGCACGGACAGGGCTCCCGCCTCACGCCTGACGGCATCATCGAAGGCGCCACCGGGAGGCCCCTCGGCACTGCCGCCTTCCGCCGCCACATCGAGGCCAGATACCTCGGTAAATAATTGAAAATATTGAACTTATCCGCGTAGTGCCGAAGTGGTTTGCAAGCCTGTGCGGCCCCGGCTAGGTTACGCCGGTTCAGTCCCGGTCTCTTCCGGCGGCAGGCCATCCTGGAGATTATGGTGAAATACGTCAGCACGCGGGGCGTGGCCCCGGAGCTTGAATTCGAGGACGCATTGCTCACGGGCCTCGCCCGCGATGGCGGCCTCTATGTGCCGGCGGAATGGCCGCAGATGAGCGAGCGCAAGATCAGGTCGCTGGCGGGCCTCGCCTATGAGGAGACGGCGTTTCGCGTCATGCAGCCCTATATCGGCGCAAGCATCGCCGAGGCCGACCTTCAGGAGATGATCGCCGCCGCCTATGCGAACTTCCGTCACCGCACGATTGTGCCGCTGCGGCAAATCGGTGCGAATGACTGGCTGCTGGAGCTCTTCCACGGGCCGACGCTGGCTTTCAAGGATGTGGCGATGCAGATCCTCGCACGCCTTTTCGATCATGTGCTGGCGAAGCGCGGGCGGCGCATCACCGTTGTCGGCGCGACTTCGGGCGATACGGGCTCAGCTGCGATCGAAGCCTTCCGCGGCCGCGACACGACGGACATTTTCATCTTGCATCCGAAGGGCCGTGTTTCCGAGGTGCAGCGCCGCCAGATGACGACTGTGCTGGACGCCAATGTCCACAACATTGCCATCGAAGGCTCCTTCGACGACTGTCAGGCGCTGGTGAAGGCGATGTTCAACGATCTCGCCTTCCGCGACGAGGTGAGCCTTGCCGGCGTGAACTCGATCAACTGGGGCCGCGTCATGGCCCAGATCGTCTATTTCTTCACAAGCGCCGTGGCGCTCGGCGCGCCGGTGCGGCCGGTCGCCTTCTCGGTGCCGACGGGCAATTTCGGCGACATTTTCGCGGGTTATGCCGCCGCACGGATGGGCCTGCCGGTCGCGAAGCTCATCGTTGCGACCAATGTGAACGACATCCTCGCCCGCACCATCGAGACCGGACGCTATGAAGTGGGAAAAGTTATCCCCACCATCAGCCCGAGCATGGATATTCAGGTCTCGTCCAATTTCGAGCGCCTTCTCTTCGATGCGTATGGACGCGACGGCGCGGCGGTCACACGGCTCATGCAGAGCCTCGGCCAGTCCGGCGGCTTTGAAATTGACGGTGTCCGGCTCGACACGATCCGCGCCCAGTTCGGTGCGGTGCGCATCGATGAAAAGGAAACGGCTTCCATGATTGCGCGGATGCGCGAGGAAACAGGTGAGCTTGTCGATCCCCATTCGGCCGTCGGCCTTGCCGCTGCGGCAAGATTGCGCGGCGACGTGACGGTGCCGATGGTAACGCTGGCCACGGCCCATCCGGCGAAGTTCCCCGATGCGGTGAAGGCGGCAACGGGTATCCATCCGGACCTGCCGCCGGCCATGCAGGATCTCTTCACGCGCGAGGAGCGGCTTACCGCGCTGCCGAACGATCTTGCCGCCGTCGAAGCCTTTATCCGCGAGCGCGCGCGGTCCGTCGCCGCCTGAGTTCGCTGTCCGTTTGTATGAAGTGTGCGTATTGGAAGGAGTGTGCCCATGTCCGTTGAAGTGACCCGCCTCGAAAACGGCCTCACTGTCGTGACCGACAGCATGTCCCATCTGCAGACCGCTTCGGTTGGCGTCTGGGTGAACACCGGGGCACGCCACGAAACCGCGCATGAGCACGGCGTGTCGCACATGCTCGAGCACATGGCTTTCAAGGGAACGGAGCGCCGCTCCGCGCTCGCCATCGCCGAGGAAATCGAGACGGTGGGCGGCCATCTGAATGCACATACGACCCATGAGGCGACCGCCTATTACGCACGCGTCCTGAAGCAGGATACGGGCCTTGCCGTCGATATCCTGAGCGACATTCTGCAGAATTCAGTGTTCGACCCGGAAGAGGTCGAGCGCGAGCGTGGCGTCATCATTTCCGAGATCGGCCAGGCACATGACACGCCGGACGACGTCGTTTTCGACGATCTCCTGGAAGCGGCTTATCGGGATCAGCCGCTTGGGCGCTCGATCCTCGGTACGGTGGATACCGTATCCGGCTTCAGCCGCGAGGAGCTGCAAGGCTATATGGGCCAGCGTTATCTCGCGCCTGGCATGGTGCTGGCCGCTGCGGGCGGCGTCGACCACCGGGAACTGGTGGCGATTGCCGAGGAACGCTTTGGCGCGCTGCCGCACCGCAAGACGAACGGCGCCGAAACCGCCACTTTCCGGGCAGGCGAACGCCGCAAGGAGCGCGACCTCGAACAGGTGCATCTCGCACTTGCCTTCGAAGGCCCAACTTACAGCGATCCGGATTACTACACCGCGCAGGTCTTCTCCGGCGTGCTGGGCGGCGGCATGTCGTCCCGCCTCTTTCAGGAAGTGCGCGAGAAGCGCGGCCTCTGCTATTCGGTCTTTGCCTTCTCCTGGTCCTTTGCCGACACCGGCGTCTTCGGCATCTATGCCGGCACCTCGCCCGACGATGTGGCAGAATTGATGCCGGTGCTTTCGGGCGAGCTTGGCCGGCTCGGCCATGACGCGACCGAGGAAGAGGTTGCCCGCGCGCGAGCGCAGATCAAGGCCGGGCTGATGATGGGGCTCGAAAGCTCCTCCTCGCGCTCGGAGCAGATCGCGCGGCAATACATGATCCATGGCCGCGTCCTGCCGATCGAGGAATTGATCGAAAAGGTCGATGCCGTCGACGCCGCAGCCGTCCGCCGCTATGCCGCGCGCCTTCTGAACGGCCCGGGCCTCGCCCTTTCCGCCATCGGCCCGCTGCATGGCCGGGACGGCGGACTTGAATCCTACGACCGTATCGCTGCAAGATTCGCTCATTAGAGTCGCGGCAGCCGCGATTTCACGCAAACCCGTCTGCCAGGGCCGCGCGAAGCGCCGCCAG
>JAJLKS010000197.1:0-3485 GCA_033838765.1 Alphaproteobacteria bacterium | reverse complement strand
GCGATCGCATATTCATGATATCGCCTGCCCTCAGTTCCCGGTGGAAACGGATATGCTCCTCGATCGCGACCATGGCACGACGCTCGACTTTTACATGCGAGGGCGACAGGCCGAGCGCATGGCGGAGATAGAAGGCGGCATCGGAGGCGCGGGCGACATAGAACTGAACGTTCATATGGCCGACTTCATCGCACTCCCATGTATTCACGGTGCCGCGAAACGTGTCGAGAAATTCTGTCATCGGGTCTTGGAAAGGTTGAATGGCGGGTGCCGAAGCATAGGGACCACGGTGCCGATTGTCATGCCTCAGGCAAGGCTTCGAGGCGGTGAGCCAGAAGCCCCTCTGCAGTGAAACCGAGCGGCGCAAGCCTGCCCGCCCCCTCAAGCACACGAAGACCGATGAGGAGTGCCGCAAGGCAGAGGATTTCGCGGTGCGCCGCCTCACCCTTGAAGCCTGTTGCGGCGCGCAGCGGACCGCCCAGCGCTTCGAGAATGGCGATGACACGACCCGTCACCGCGCGGTCGAGATCGGCCGGAAGCGCCTCTGCCGACATGAGGCGGCCCGCAAGGCGGGCATGAGGTGCGTTGCCCGCCGCCGCCCGCAAAGCTTCTTTTGCTGGGGCTTCGAGGGCGGCGGCCGGCCGGTCCGCCCTTTCGGCTGCCTCACGCATCCGCCTTGCGAGATGGCCGAGTTCTTCAGCCGTCAGCGCGATCGCAAGCTCGTCCATGCCTGCGAAATAGGAATAGACGGCACCCGGCGCGTAGCCCGCTTCGGAGGCCACCGCGCGCATGGTGAGCGCATCGGGCCCAGCCGTATCGCAGACGCGGCGCGCGGCGGCGAGGATCGCCTTGCGTTTCAGGTCGCGCAATTCCTCGCGGCGCTTTTCGGGGGTGATGGCCATCGTGATTTAGTGGGGCCGGCCGGCGCGGCTCCGCGCGATGGCGGCCACGCGGCCCTTCCCCTCACGGAAAATATGCTCGAAGGACATGGCTCCTCTCCGGACTCCGGTGAATTATTGAACATATATCAAAAAAATGAACATTGTTCAATTTATTGCCAGAAGAAAGACGGCGGGCAGGTTTCCGCGCCGCCGTCCCGATCTTTCGCCCAGGAAAATGTCAGGCCGCAAGCCCTTTCAGGAAATCGTCCATCCGCTTGTTTGCCGCTGCCGCCAGCGCGCCGGGGAAGGCGATGAAGCCATGCGCCCCACCGGGGAAGACCGCAAGCTCCGCCTTGTTGCCCGCGGCGATCCAGCGGCCATACATGAAGAGGCTGTCGTCCAGCAGCGCATCTCGCGTGCCGATGGTGAAAAGCGCGGGCGGCATGTCGTGGAGCCGCGCGTAAAGCGGCGAGACATCCGGGTCGCGCCGGTCGATATGCGGCGGCAGGAATGCATCGCCGAACCTTTCGATATCGACGGTCCGGAGAATCAGCCGCTCATCGCCAAAGGCCTTCTGGCTCGGCGTCATGGACATGTCGAAGGCGCCGAAGACGAGGTTCGCCCCCCTGAAGCCCGTGAAACCGTGGCGATCGCGCATGCGCAGAAGCGTGACGGCGGAGAGATGTCCGCCAGCGGACTCGCCGCCGATGGCGAGCAGGTCCGTGCCGAATTCGGTTTTCGCGTTCTTGGCGAGCCAGATGGCTGCCGCCTCACAATCGTCCGGTCCCGCGGGGTAGGGATTTTCCGGCGCGAGGCGGTATTCGACACTGACACAGGCAAAGCCGGTATTGTCCGCGATCCGCTCCAGCATCGGGTCCTGCTGGTCGGCGCCGCCCAGAACCCAGCCGCCGCCGTGAATATGGAGATAAGCACCCTTCGGCGTTCCCTCCGGCGCGATGATGCGGAGCTTTATCCGGTTGCCCTTGCCATCGATCTCGACCTCGCGGGCGCGGGGAGATTTCGGTGCCAGCGGAAAGGCGCCCTCGCCCTTCGCGCGCTGCTCGCGGAATGTCTGCACGCCGATCTCCCACCATTCGGGCAAATCCTTCATGCCCGCGATGATGAAATCGTTGATGCCCTTCGTTTCGGCGGAAATGGCTTCTGCGGTGAATAGCTTCGGATCGAACGGATTGCTGCCTGACATGGTCCCCTCAAAGAATCTTGTTCTTTGAGGGGATTAGACCGGATGCCGGGCCGATGCGCCAGCCCCGCCCTCAGACGGCAGCGGCATAGGGCGGTGCCGGGTCATACTGCATGGCGCGCTGCGTCTTGCGGGCGTGATCTTCACCATGCATCTGACCGACCAGCCAGAGCGCCATGTCGATTCCGGCGGAAACGCCCGCTGCCGTCACGATATTGCCGTCACGCACATAGCGCACGTCCTCCAGGACTGCCGCCGCTCCGCCGGTCTCGCGCAAGGTGGGAATGAAACCCCAATGGGTGGTGACGCGCTTTCCCTTCGCGGGCCCCGCCATGCAGAGCAGCAGCGATCCGGTGCAGACGCTCGTCACCCATTCGCATCCCGACGATACTTTCGCAATCCACCGGAGCAGCGATTCATTTTTTGCCTCGCGGCGCGTGCCGATGCCGCCCGGCACAAGGAGCAGGTCGAGCGCTGGCGCGTCGGCGATCGAGGCATGCGCCTCGACCGTCATGCCCTTTGCGCCTGTGATGGATTTGCCCGTTTCGGAAATCAGGATCACGCTGTCAGGGCGCTCGCGGCCTTCATGGCCATGCACTTCATTCGACATGGTGAAGACTTCATAGGGGCCGACGAAATCGAGTTCTTCGACGCCGTCGAAAATCAGAATGCCGATATTTCGGTTGCGGGTCATTGCAGGCCTCAAAGGGACGGTTGAAGAAAACGGGGCTCTTTCGCATTCATCAGGGCTTCGAGGGTGGCCCCCTCAGCCGCGCCGATGACGTCGTGCATATGCGCCGGCGCGTCGTCCGCCGAGCCATAGCTGAAGGGCGGATGCGGGTAATATTCGATGCCGAGCTGGATGATCTTGGCAACATCCTCGCCGGCGATCAGCCGCGCGAGATAGAGCGCGCCGTCGATGCCTGCGGATACACCCGCCGTGGTGACGATCTTGCCGTCACGCCGGTAGCGGTCCGCCACGACCGTTGCACCGAAGGAGGCGACAGACTCGCGCGCGAAATAATTCGTCGTCACCGTCTTGTCCTTGAGGATGCCGGCAGCGGCGAGGATCTCGACACCGTTGCAGACGGCGAAGGTCCATGCCGAAGTCTCGTGAAGGCGGCGGACGAAGGCGAGCGTTGCCTCGTTTTTCATCTGCGCGCGTGCGCCCGGGCCGCCCGGCAGATAGAGAATATCCGTGCTTTCAACCTCCGAATAGTCGCGCCAGGCAGCAATGCCGCCCGACCGCAGATCGTCCGCTACTATGGTCTTCCGTTCGGCCACGAACTCGACTTCCGCACCCGGAAGCCAGCCGAGGACGGAATAGCCGCCAATGGCATCCAGCATGGTGAAGCCGTCATAGACGAGAATGGAGATGCGCATCTGCCGAGCCTTCCTGAAAT
>JAJLKS010000196.1:0-1262 GCA_033838765.1 Alphaproteobacteria bacterium | reverse complement strand
AAATCGACCTATGGCACGGGCTGTTTTGCGGTGCTGAACACGGGCGGCAAGCGCGTCGAAAGCCGCAACAGGCTGCTTGGCACCATCGCGTACCGGATCGGCGGCGAGACGACCTATGCGCTTGAAGGCTCGATCTTCATGGCAGGCGCCATCGTGCAGTGGCTGCGCGACGAGATGAAGCTCGTCGGCAACTCAGCCGAGAGCGAGCAGATGGCGCGGGATGCGAACCCGAACAGTCAGGCTGTCCTTGTGCCGGCCTTTACAGGCCTCGGTGCGCCCTACTGGGAGCCCAATGCGCGTGCGGCACTCTTCGGCATGACGCGCGATACGGGCGCGAAGGAAGTGGTGCGCGCCGCGCTTGAAAGCGTGTCCTATCAGACGCGCGACCTCATGGAAGCGATGGCCGCGGACATGAAGGCGGCGGGGCTGACAAGCCCGCAGGCGCTCCGCGTCGATGGCGGGATGGTGGCGAACAACTGGTTTGCGCAGAACCTTGCCGACATTCTGGGGCGGCCCGTCGAGCGGCCGGAGATTACCGAGACGACGGCTCTTGGTGCCGCCTATCTGGCCGGGATGCAGACCGGCTTTTACGGCGACCGGGCATCGGTGGCGAAACACTGGCGCTGCGAGCGGGGCTTTTCGCCGGAAATGGCCGAAAGCGAGAGGGCAGCGCGATATGAGCGGTGGCTCGGCTATGTGAAGCGGGTGATCGGGTGAGGCGCACTCGTGCCTCTTTCGCGCTATAGTCGCATCCAGGAACATGATCCCGGGAGGATGACATGGCGTCGGACGATCTCATCAAGAAGCTGACAGCGGTGCTGGGCGATGCCGGTGTGCTGACGGGAAAGGACGCCGAAGAGAAGGCCGCCGGCGGCTGGAGCAAGCTTGGCGTGCCGGCCGCGGTGCTGCGCCCGGCGACGACGGAAGAGGTGTCCGCGGCGCTTAAGCTCTGCCATGCGGCGGGCGAGGGGGTGGTGCCCTGGGGCGGGAAGACGGGGCTTGTGGAAGGCGGCGAGGCGGACGGACATATTGCGCTGTCGCTCGAACGCATGAACCGGATCGAGGAGATCGACGAGGCGGGCGGCACGATGACCGTGCAGGCGGGCTGCGTATTGCAGACGGTGTGCGAGGCGGCGGAGGCGAAGGGTCTTATTTTCCCGCTCGATCTCGGTGCGCGGGGTTCGGCCACGATCGGCGGCAACATCTCTACCAATGCGGGCGGTAACCGCGTGATCCGCTATGGCATGACGCGGGACATGGTG
>JAJLKS010000195.1:0-2507 GCA_033838765.1 Alphaproteobacteria bacterium | reverse complement strand
GCCGTGCCCGTCAATGGGAATGACGCGCAGGGTTGCGCCTTTCTCCTGGCAGATCATCTGCCAGTGGACGATGTTGGCATGATGCTCCATCGCGGTGACCACGACCTCGTCGCCCGGTCCGAGCCGCGTCCGCCCGTAGGTCTGGGCGACGAGGTTGATCGCCTCGGTCGTCCCGCGGGTGAAGACGATCTCCTCGTCGCGTTCCGCGTTGAGGAAACGGCGCACCTCGCCGCGGGCGTCCTCGTAGCGGTCGGTTGCCCGCTGGCTGAGGAAATGCACCCCGCGGTGGACATTCGAATACTCATGGCCATAGGCATCGGCGATTGCGTCTATCACCTGTTTCGGCTTCTGTGCGGAGGCGGCATTGTCGAGATAGACGAGCGGCTTTCCATAGACCTCGCGCGAGAGGATCGGGAAATCGGCCCGGATCTTCTGAACGTCATAGGGCTCCTTGGTGAGAAGGGGCTTGTTCATGATGCCGCCTCCCCGAACCAGCCAGACACGAGATCGCGGAATATGCCGCGCATGGGTTCAAGTGGCGCAAGCTCGATCGCCTCGTCGAGGAATGCGAGCACAAGGAGGCGCCGCGCCTCGGCTTCCGGAATGCCGCGCGAGCGCAGATAGAAGATCGCGTCCCTGGACAGCTCGCCCACCGTCGAACCATGGGCGCACTGCACGTCATCTGCGTAGATTTCGAGTTCCGGCTTCGCATTCATCGAAGCATCGCGCGACAGGAGCAGGGCCTGCGTCATCTGGCGGCCATCGGTCTTCTGCGCATCGGGGCGAACGATCACCTTGCCCTGAAACACGCCTTCCGCCGCGCCGTCCAGCACACCCTTGAACATGGTGTGGCTCGTGCAGCCCGGAACTGCATGATCGACCACGGAGAAGACATCGAAATGCTGCTTCTCACGAAGCGCATAAGCGCCATCGACGCTTACATGAGCGCCCTCGCCCGCAAACCGGACGAAACTCTGTGCGCGGGAAAGGCCGCAGCCAAGCGTCAGCGTGAAACTTTCAAGGCGCGCCTTTTCGGCGAGCATCGCGCGCAGGGTCGACAGGTGCACGGCATCTGCCGTCTCGTCCTGCAGCTTGGCGTGACGCAGCACTGCGCCCGCTCCAATTTCGATGTCGGTGACGATATCGGAGAGCGCGGCCTTGCCGCCCAGATGGCTTTCGAGGATCGATGCTTCGGCGCCCTCTTCCAGCAGAATGAGATTGCGCGTGTGAGACGCACCCGCATCCGCCGCGACGAAGACGAGTTGCAGGGGCTTGTCGAGCACGACGCCCTTGCGGATGCGCAGCGCCATGCCATCGGCCATGAGCGCCGTATTGAGTTCGACGATCTCTTCCGCCTGCCGCGCTTCGTCCATGCGGCGCTCGATCAGCGTCTTCGCCCATTGCTCGCTCAGCACATCGGCCAGGCGGTGCAGCTCCACACCCTTCGGCAGGTGCGCCGCACTGGACAGGCCGTCATTGAAGCGGCCGTTCACGAAAACGAATTTGTGGGCGTCAATGCCTGCAAAGGCAGCCGCTGCGCGCGTCTCCGGCAGGATCACCGCGCCCTTGTGTTCCGGCGCGGGCGCGAAGGCCGCCTTGTCGAGCGCCAGGCGGAGATCGGTGTATTTCCATTCTTCGAGGCGGCGATGAGGCAGGCCTGCTTCCGCGAAGGCCTTGATTGCCGCTTCGCGGCGGCGCGCAAGCCAGCCTTCGGCGCCGGGCAGTTCCCCGCCCGCCGTCTCGAACGCCTTCACGAAATTTGCCGTTGCCTTGTCGTTCATGGCCTCACTCACGCGGCATCCGCGCCATAGCCGGCATAGCCGGATTTTTCCAGTTCGAGCGCCAGCTCCTTTCCGCCGGTCTTCACGATGCGCCCCTTGGAGAGCACGTGAACGACGTCAGGCACGATATAATCGAGCAGACGCTGATAGTGCGTAATGACGATCATCGCGCGCTCGGGCGAGCGCAGCGCGTTCACACCTTCGGCGACCGTTTTCAGCGCGTCGATATCGAGGCCGGAGTCGGTTTCGTCCAGTACGCAGAGCGCCGGTTCGAGCAGCGACATCAGCAACACCTCGGCGCGCTTCTTCTCGCCGCCGGAATAGCCGACATTGAGCGCGCGCTTCAGCATGTCGTCGGTCACGTTCAGAGGCTTCGCCTTTTCGCGCACGAGCTTCAGGAAACGCACCGCATCGAGCTCCTCCTCGCCCCGCGCCTTGCGCTGCGCATTGAGTGCCGTCTTGAGGAAATTCATGGTGGTGACGCCCGGAATTTCCAGCGGATACTGGAAGGCGAGGAAGACGCCCGCCGCGGCGCGCTCGTCCACTCCCATCTCCGTGAGGTCGCGGCCCTTGAAGCGGATCGAGCCTTCGGTGATGTCGTAGCCTTCACGGCCCGCCAGCACATAGGAAAGCGTCGACTTGCCGGAGCCGTTCGGCCCCATGATGGCATGCACTTCGCCCGCACGGATGTCGAGGTCGATCCCTTTCAGGATTTCCTTGCCGTCC
>JAJLKS010000194.1:0-1731 GCA_033838765.1 Alphaproteobacteria bacterium | reverse complement strand
TGGGCCTGTTGCTGCTGGCCGACTGGACGGGGTTCTGCCGCCGCCGTCTTGATGCCGTCCACGATCTGCGCATAGCGGCTTGCAGTTGCGACATTGTTTGGCGGCAGCGGAGCGAGCTTCACCGAAGCCCATAATCCGGTCAGCATCACGAAGGCCTGAAACAGCAGGAGGGCAGGCGTGCCCGTGATCGCCGCCAGCGCGGCAAACAGCATGCCGACAAGCTGCGAACCCATCTGCACGCCCATCGCCATGGTGACGGCCTGCTGGATACCCGTCTCGGCCACGCGCGTCAGCGCACTGTCGCGCGCCGGAATGGCGAAGGCACCAAGCGTTCCCATCACCAGCGCATAGGCGATCAGCACCGGATAGGTCAGCCCGTCATAAAGATAGATGCCCGCAAGCACGAGCGGCGGCAGCGTCGCGATCAGGTGAACGCGGATCAGGATGCGCCGTGCATCGCCGTGATCGGCCACCGTTCCACCCAGCAGCATGAAGAAAAGCGCCGGCGCCATCAGCGACATCTGCGCGATGCCGACGCGCGCGGCAGACTCGTTCAGCACCTGCGCCACGAGGTAGGGGAATATGACGAACTGGATGCCAAGGCTGATGAACCAGCTGGCCTGCCCGCCGAGATAGAGGTTGAGCCGCTGCCGCCGGGCCGCAGCTATTTCGGCCGGTTCCGGCCTTGCCACCGTTTCTGCGGTCATTGGGGGGTGCCTCCGGGTATCAATTCTTTTTTGGAACCTTACCACAGACGCCTGAAATCAAACCCCCCGCAAATCGCGTTATCGCATCATAAGTGTGGATATGGTCCCCGGCGCCCCCGGAAAGCGCTGCGCCTGCCATGGCTCGCGCCACCGTCTCACTCTTTATCGAGCGATAGGCCCGAAGCGGCCCAAGCATGAGCGGGTTGAGGAAGGGCGTCAGCGCCGCGCCGATCTCCTCGCCGGTGCGTTTCTCGCGCCGCTCGCCGAGAAGGAGGCCGGGCCTGAAAATGTGCAGCGACTCGAATCCGATCGAGCGGATGGCGCGCTCCGTCTCGCCCTTCACGCGCGAATAGAAGATCGAGGAATTCGCATCCGCGCCCATCGCCGAGACGAGGAGGAAGCGTCTGGCCCCGGCCGCCTTCGCCGCCCGCGCGAAGGCGGCGATGTAGTCGTGATCGACCTTGCGGAACGCCTCCTGGCTCCCGGCCACCTTGATCGTGGTGCCGAGCGCGCAGAAAGCGTCGTCCACTGCAATGCCGGAAAGTGCCGCATCGAGTGCATCGAAATCCGCGATGATGGTCTGAAGCTTCGGCGAGGCGATGTTCTCGAGCCGGCGCCGCGCGAGAACCACCACTTTCTCATAGGCCGGGTCGGCGACGAGTAGCTTCACCAGATGTCCGCCGATCAATCCCGTCGCGCCCGCGACAAGCGCCGTTCTGCCGCTCATGATGGTCTCCCCCGAAGCAGTTGCGCGAAGCCTCTCACGCGCCTCAGCGCGGTGCTTCGCCGGTATAGCGTGCACGCGGGCGGATCATCAGCCCCGTGCGATATTGTTCCATTGCATGGCCGATCCATCCAGCGGTGCGCCCGAGCACGAACATGCTGAGCCCTGCGCCGCGGGGCAGATGCAGCACGGTGCCCACCGTCGCAATGGCAAAGTCGATATTGGGCTTGAGCCCGCCTGCGTCCGCCATCACGGCGATGATACGCTCGGCGCGCGCGAAATTCGCATCGTCTCCGTATT
>JAJLKS010000193.1:0-3284 GCA_033838765.1 Alphaproteobacteria bacterium | reverse complement strand
AGCACGGCCGGCGCATTGCCGGGCGCCAGGCGTCCCGGTTCCACGGCCACATCGAGCTTGAGGGGCACAACCGGCAGGGCGCCGGGAAAAACCGCCGGTGCCTCCGACGGATCGGCTATCTCGCGAATGGCGCAATCAAGGCCCAGGCGCTGCGCCGTTTCGCTGTAGAGGGCAGGGTCGCCCACAGCCGCGAAAACCGGCAAACGCCCATTTCGTGACGCCGCAAATGCCTTCAAGGTGATTTCCGGCCCTATGCCGGACGGTTCGCCCATGGTCAGCGCCAGAGGCGGTGCTTCTTGCGCTGCCATTTCTTTCACCGTCTGCGCCGGCTGGAAGCTGCCGCGCGGAAACTAACGATAGACGACGACCGCATCGCGGCGCAGATCGCGCAGGTGCCTGCGGCTCATCATCGAAAGCTGCTGTTCGAAGAGGGTGCTGTCGATCTGCTCACGTGTCGGCATTTCGCCTTCCGCCGCCCGATGCGCGCACACGACGATCATCTCGACGCCGCGGTCGGAGCGGATGGGCTCGCTTGCCTTGCCAACGGGTACGCCTGCAATTGCCTGCCTTACGCGCGGATCGAGCTGTCCTGCAATCGCCTGCTGGGGCGGGCTTGCGACGCCGCTCACATATTTCTTGATCTGCTGTTCCGCCTCTTCGCAGGAATTGACGCTGTTGCGGAACTCGTTCACTTCGCGCGCCCTGCGGTTCACGGCCTGCGGGTCTGCATCCGGCGTCAGCGGAAGCAGCACCTGCATGAGCAGATACTGGTCGCGCATCGGATCGGCGCCCGTACCGGTTTGCATCGCCTTCAAGGCGATGATGTAGAAGCCGTTGAGGGTGCGGATCGGGTCGGACACCATGTCGGGCTGCATCTGGGTTACGACTTCGCGCACACCGTCGGGAAGCTGGCTTGCATGCACCCAGCCGATATCGCCGCCATTCGCCGCCGAGGCCGACTGGCTGAACTGCCGCGCAACCGCCTCGAAAGGCGCGCCCTGGCGGATCTGGTCGGCAAGGCGCTGCGCGCCCGCGGCGATTTCATCGGCATGGCCTGGATTGTCGAAGGAGATGAGGATTTCGGATACGAGATAGCGCGGCTCGCCTGATTCTTCCTGCAGGCGGCGCATCACTTCGTCGATTTCATTGTCGCCGACCGTAACGAGAGGGGCGAAGCGCTGCTGCATGGCACGGTTCCAGGCCATGTCGATCCGGATCTGCTGTTCGAGCGTCGCGCGCGATATGCCGCCTTCCTTGAGCGTCTCCGTAATCTGATCTGCCGTCATGTTGGAGCGTTGGGCAATGCGCTCGAAGGCCTGATCGACCTCTTCCTGGGAGACGGTGATGTTGAGGCGTTGGGCCTCCTGCGCCTTGAGATATTCGTCCACCAGCGAGCGGAGAACCTGCCCGCGAATACGGGTGACGTTTTCAGGCGTGTTCGGAATGCCCGAGCTGAGCAGCACGAGCTTGACGCGCTGATCGAGGTCGTAGGACGAAATCACGAGCTCGTTCACGACGGCCGCGATGCCCTGTGTGTCCGACGTCATGGTCGCGGGTGCCGCCGCATCGGCTGCCGTTTGCGCAACCGCCGGTACGGCGGCAGGCATCGCAAGGCCGGCGATCAGGGCCGCAACGGCAATCAGGCGTGAAAGCCGCGAAGCGCCTGCGGGCGCGGGAATTGCGTCGATTTCAGTAGGGGTCATCGCGTCTTTCTTGTGGGGGCGAACAGCCCTCCGCTGGCCAGCTCCGTCGGGCCGACAGAATACTTGAATCAGGGGCCCGATCAACCGGCCAAAATTGCGAAAATCCCCTCTTTTTCAGCGCTTTGGGGGCTTCTCGCCGATATGCAGGTCAATTCGAATCCACCGATCCCGAAGCGCTGGCCGAGCCGAGCGTCTTGAGCGTGAGTCGCAGAACGACAGCCCTGTCGGGCTCGATGTCGCGGTCGCTGTAGAACGATTGCGAAAAGCCGAGCGAAACTTCGATGCATTCGTCCTCATAACCGATGCCGATCCGGTTCGAGACCGACCGGCTATTGGCGAGATCGTGCCGCACCTGGCCGAATACGCGCCAGTATTCGTTCAGGCTGACCACGCTCCCGGCATAGATTTCCTCGCGCGGCCGGAAGGTCAGCGTCTGGTCGGCGGCAAAATAGGCATAGCCGAGTTCGGCCATGACCGGGCCCTCGCGGCCCATGAGCGACACTTCGTTGCGGCGGATCTTGTAGCGCTCGTCGTCGAGGCGGAACCGGTAGACCGCCATGTAGTCCTTGCTTGGAGACACCATAATCCGGCCGACATAATCCGATGACTGGTCCCGGAGCCCGGTCGATCCCGCCAGACTGTTGTTGTCCTCGACGCGGAAGCTCTGCCCGAACATGGCATTTGCCTGTCCGCCATCGGCGGTGAAAATCGAATACCGGAAGCCGACATTGGCGCGCGCTCCCGTTTCCCACTGGTCGAGGCCCGTGTAGCGATTATCCGAAAACAGGTTGGTGTCGTCGAATTCGAAGCTGAGCGAATCCTCGTTTGGAATTTCGACCGTATTGCCGACATTGGGCGAATAGATCATCTGCGCGATCGGCTCGATCACATGGCGCGTTCCGCCATCTGCACGGATCAGCGGATAGCTCCATTCGACGCCGATCGTCGGCAACCCGCGCGCGATCGTTGCGCTTTCGAAATTCGTGCCGGGGATGGCCGGGTTGGGCACGTCGTCGACGGCGTAGACATCGCCGCGCAGGTTGGCGAAGGAATGGAACACGAACCCGTTGCGCGTGGTGTCTCGCCGCTCCCAGCTGATCGTGCTCGAAATACGCCTGGACTTCGCCCCGATCTCGCGCTCCAGAACCATCGCATTTGCGGAAAACCCGACCCTGCCGCCGAAATACTGCTCCGGAAGGGAATAGTTGTACTGGAGAATTGGCGCCACCCACGGCGTCGTATCCGCATTGTCCGTCGCGAGCAGACCCTGAAAGTAATAGGCGTCTGCCGTAAAGCTGTTGCGGCCTTCGGCATAGGTCGCGTTGATGTTGCTTACGAGGTCTGTTGAGCCGGACAGTCCGTATTTGCGCAGATATGTGTCGTCGGTCGTCAGCTCGGAGCGGAATCCCCAGCTCCAGTTGTCGTCGATACGGAAGCGGCCGTCGCCAAAAAGGCTGCCGCGGAAACTGTCATCCGCCGGCGTGCCGGGTGTCTGCGTTTCCGGCCAGGTCGCCGTTCCGAACATGCCGATCTGGCCGCTTTCGAAGCGCTGGCGGTACTCGCCCTGATAGACCGTGCCTT
>JAJLKS010000192.1:0-3973 GCA_033838765.1 Alphaproteobacteria bacterium | reverse complement strand
CGCCGCGCTTCTCGCCGGATGGCCAGCGGATCATCATGAGCCTTCAGCGGGGCGGCAATGCGGACATCTATACGATGGATCTGCGCAGCCGGCAGGTGACGCGCCTCACCAATACAGCGGCGATCGACACGGCCCCCTCCTACTCGCCGGACGGGCGGCAGGTCACCTTCGAATCGGACCGTGGGGGCTCGCAGCAGATTTACGTGATGAACGCCGACGGCTCGAACCAGCGCCGCGTCAGCTTCGGGCAGGGCAGCTATGCGACGCCGGTCTGGTCGCCGCGCGGCGATCTCATCGCCTTCACCAAGATCACGGGTGGCCGCTTCGTCATCGGCGTCATGCGGCCTGATGGAACGGGTGAGCGCATCCTGACCGAGGGCTATCACAATGAGGGCCCGACATGGGCGCCCAATGGCCGTGTTCTCATGTTCTTTCGCGAGACGCGCGGCGCCCAGGGCGGTCCCGGCCTCTGGTCGGTGGATGTGACCGGCTATAACGAGCGCCCGGTGCCCGCCGCAACCATGGCGTCCGACCCGGCCTGGTCTCCACGTATCCAGTAGGACCATTCCGGAGCAAGTAATACGGGCGAGACGATCGGCTTCCACTTGAAGAATGATGTAAAAATGTCACGTGGGGGTGACCGAAAAGTTGTTTAATACCCGATGCTTCTTGCCTGTAACTTGGAGTGTGTCTAATATCGTGTTGCGGTACAGCAACCCCAGCGTCGGCCAATTGCGGGCGACGTGTTCCGGTCCGGCTAATCATCGGGACGGGAAGGTTTTTCTAAGTGACATTGTCTTGGGGTAAGAGGGGCGTCAGGCCCGTTTTACTGCAAGATTTTGCCATGCAAGAGTGTCAAATCAATTGAGCGCTGTGGCGCCTTGGCCGCTTGAGATCAAAAGGAGATCAACCGAATGAAGTCCCCGAATGCTGGTGTGCGGTTCGCTGCTGTGGCCGCCGCTTTCCTGATGCTTGCCGCCTGCTCCTCCAACAATGACGGCGCCGGCGCCAACACCGACTCGACCGCCGGTCAGATTCAGCCCGGTACCCAGGCTGACCTGGAGCAGAATGTTGGCGATCGCGTTTTCTTCGACACCGACCGCTCGTCGCTCAGCGATGAAGCCCGCGCGACGCTTCAGCGTCAGGCGGCGTGGATGGCGCAGCACGGCAACCTCACCTTCACGATCGAAGGTCATGCCGACGAACGCGGCACCCGTGAATACAACCTCGCGCTCGGTGGCCGTCGTGCCAACGCCGCGAAGGACTATCTGGTGAGCCTCGGCGTTGCCGCCACCCGCCTCAACACCGTTTCCTACGGCAAGGAACGTCCGGTGTGCCTCGACTCGAGCGAGAGCTGCTGGGCCCAGAACCGCCGTGCGGTGACGGTCATCGTGTCGGGCGTCGGCAGCTGATTTCAGCTCCGCAACGCCGATACGGATGAAATAGTGAGACGCCCTTCCGCGATGAGCGGAGGGGCGTTTTTCGTAAGTCCGTGGCCTGAGAACGCGCCGCAATTTGGTCGCACTTGGCTATAAGATTGAGCTTCGACATGACATCCGAACGGGAGGTTCGATTGCGTTTCAATCGTCGCCCCAGCAAGCAGGTTCTGGTTGCTGTTCTGCTCGCCGGTCTGCCGCTTGGCGGTATCGGCGCTGCCCATGCACAGTCCGGCGATCTCGACATGCGCTCTGTCGGCAATCGTCTCGACCGGATCGAGAACGAGTTGTCCGACCTTCAGCGGCAAACCTATAGCGGCGGCGGCGCGTCGGGCGCGCCGCGCACGCTGGACAGCGGCACCTCCAGTGCCGACCTGCAGTCGCGTGTGCTGGAACTCGAAGAGCAGGTGCGCAGCCTGAACGGCCGTCTCGAAGAAGCGAACTACCGCGCCGAGGAAGCGCAGCGCCAGCTGGAACTCTTCAAGGCCGATGTCGATCTGCGTTTCCAGGACATCGCAGCGGGTGGCGGCGCCGGCATGAGCGCTGTGCGCGAGGAAGGCGACGCGAACGCGCCAGCCCCTGCTTCGGAAGCGGTTGCAGCCGACGATGCGCCGGGCGCACCGGTGGCATCCATCCTTCCGAACGGAACGCCCGAAGCGCAGTACGACTTCGCGATCGATCTGATGAAGCGCGGCCAGTATGACCAGGCGCGACAGGCGTTCCAGGAATTCCTGCAGCTTCATCCCAATCACAATCTCGCGGGAAATTCGCAATACTGGCTTGGCGAAACCTATTACGCGCAAAGCGATTTCAAGCGCGCGGGGGACGCCTTCCTGACCGGCTATACGACCTATGCGTCGAGCAACAAGGCTCCTGACAGCCTGCTCAAGCTCGGTATGAGTCTTGCCGCACTCGGCAACAAGGATGCGGCCTGCACGGTCTGGGGCGAACTCGGCTCGCGCTTTCCGCAGGCAACGCCCGCGATCGTGGCCCGGGCGCGTTCCGAGCGGCAGAAGGCCGGCTGCTGATCCATTTCGACTGCGAAGGGGAGGGGAGATGGGCGCGCAAGGCAAATCCGCGCGGCAATCCGCCTCTCCCGTCACCGCTGCCGAATTCGCCGAGCGCCTTTCCGCACTCACACCGTCGAGAAAGCTTGCGGTCGCTTTTTCAGGCGGCCCGGATTCGCTCGCGCTGCTTATCCTCGCCGCGCAATGGGCGAAGCGCCGCAAGTCTGTTTTGCTGCATGCCTTCACCGTCGATCACGGGCTGCGCGCCGCTTCTGCGGGCGAGGCCAGACGTGCGGCGGCCATGGCGAGGGAAATCGGCGTTGCCCATCGCATCCTTCGCTGGAAAGGCGAGAAGCCTGCGAGCGGTATCCAGGCGGCGGCGCGCGATGCACGATACCGGCTTCTTGCGGATGCGTGCCGTGAGGCGGGTGTGAGCGATCTGCTCGTCGCGCACCACCTTGAGGATCAGGCCGAAACATTTCTGCTCCGTCTCGCGCGGGGAAGCGGCGTCGATGGACTTTCGGCAATGACGTCCTCCCGTCCGCTTGCGGAAGGCAAGACATCGATTCGCATTCTTCGCCCGCTGCTCGATCTGCCCCGCGAAAGGCTGCGAGCGACCGTGCAACGCTCCGGCATTGGGCCTATCGAGGACCCGAGCAACGAAAACGAAGCCTTTGACAGGGTGAAGGCGCGCAAGGCCCTCGCCGCGCTTGCGCCTCTGGGACTGGATGCGGCCCGGCTCGCGCGGACGGCCGGGCAGATGGCGCGAGTACGCGCCGCGCTTGAGGCCTCAACGAATACATTGCTTGCGGATCATGCCCGGCTGACGCCGTTCGGCCATGTCGAGGCGGAATCCGGTGCGCTAATTGCCGCTCCGCGCGAAATCGGGCTCCGTGCGCTTGCGGCCATCATTCGCGCCGTGAGCGGGCATGATTATTCGCCGCGGCTCGAGGCGCTTGAAGGCGTCTATAAAGCTCTCGTCAAAGGGGAGCTTGGGGCAGGGCGGACCCTTGCAGGGGTCAAGCTCTTGGCACCCGCCGGGCGCCTTCTCGCCGCCCGAGAGTTTGCTGCGGCCGACAAGGCTGCATCCCTCTCGCTGGGGCAGGGGGAAGATGGGCTCTGGGATGGACGTTTCCAGGTGGCGCTGGAGAAGGCTCCACGCGGGCGCCGCCTCTCGGTGCGAGCGCTCGGTCAGGCTGGGCTGGCCAGGCTCGCAGCGCATGACATCGTTATTCCCAAAGTACCGAAAATGACGCTTTTTGCCCTGCCTGCCTTTTGGCGGGACGACACGCTGGTGGCGGCGCCTCATTTGGGGACGCTTGATCCCGGTATCGTGTGCCATGCGTCGCTTCGCCGCCGGGCTGGCGTCTGGCTGAAGGAAAGCCCGGACAACGCCTGAAAGTTTGCCGGTTTGGCCGCCGCTGGCACTTGGTAAACCTTTCTGTGGTCACTATGTTCTTCTAGATTAGAAACGCTCAAGATATGCAGGGGTGGTTGGCACGGCCCCTGCAGAGCGGTCGTGTCCCGCTG
>JAJLKS010000191.1:0-1864 GCA_033838765.1 Alphaproteobacteria bacterium | reverse complement strand
GATCACTTTTCTGTTCCGCTGATACTTCGCCGCTCAACGCTGCATTGTGGAGATTCTCTTCATTTACGACCACCGATGCCGCTCGATGGTCGAACTGATGGATCATTCGTCCAACATAAAGCGGCAGCCACTCCCCCTTCTTGCTCTTCCAGCGGTTGCCGCCGATGGGCCATGCGCCTTCCTTTTCCTCAAGCTCCTGCCTGGTCCGGAATAAGCCGGAGTCATTCGTCATGTGGAACATGGTCGAATAGCGGACAGGCCAGACCTTCTTCTCCGCCCCACCGGAACGATCCACCAGAACAGGCAACCGCCCATAAATCGCCGTGGTCAGCGCCGCATCGCGCCGCGTCCGGAAGATCGGCGCGGTGCCGGTGTTCGGATTGACCCGTGCGAAGTCCGCCGCCGTCAGCGGAAAGCACCTTTCAGGATCGTTCAACTCTGAAATGTCCTGAAGGAAAAAGGCGCATTTCGCATGATCGAAAAGACGCGAAGGGCTGGAAATCATCGCACAGAATTTGAATCTTGAATCGACATCGGGAAAGAAAGGTTGCGCCTCATAGCGGGTTCTTCTGTTCTCGAAGTCGTAAAGCGCCTTCAGCCTGCCCCCCGTCGCCACACCCTTAAAAAAGACCGATGCCGTCTTGTCCGAGGCAATGCCGGAAGGCGTCAGCAAGCCCACCATTCCCTTGGGCTTCACCAGCGCAAGCGCACGCTCCACGAACAGCGAATATAGATTGACGTCGCCACCCGACAGCAGCGGATAGTCGCCACCATCGCGCGCCATGCGCGCACCTGCTTCCGCCCGTTCGCTCGCCTTCTCGTAATCGGCCGCCAGCGGGTCGCGGTCCTTCTCAAGCTTCTTTATCATCTTCGCGCGATCGGATGCACGCTGTGCCAGCGCAATCTCGCGCCTGCGGGCCGCGAACCATTCCACCTGCTGCAGCTTCATCCGATCCCAGGGCGGATTGCCGATCACCGCATCGAAGCCGCCCTTGCGCTCGCCGCTCTCCCATTCGGACCAGACGCCGGGAAAGGCCACCTGCCAGTTGAGAAACCGTTCCTCCTCAATCAGTTCGCGCGCTTTGGCGCAAATCTCGCCGAAGCGCGTGGCGATCTCATGCGGGCTGTAGCTTTTCTTCTTCTGCTTCGCCTGCTTGGTTTTCTCGATTTCTGAAAGCGGCGCCGGCGCGGGCGGTATCGGGATGTCTTTTTTGCCCGTAGCCACAGCCACAACCTCGCCAAAGCCTTCCTTCAGCCACTCCTGAATGGCCGCCATGTCGGCCTTGTCCTTGATCCCGAGCCACTCGATTGCATGGACCATCGACAACAGCGTATCGAGCGGTTGCGTCACCTCGACGATGCCTTCGAAAATATCGGCAGAACGATGCGCTTCCGCGATTTCCGCGTCCGTCAGCCCCTCAATGGTCTGCATCGACGCCGCCGCGGTTCGCGCCTTGGTGAGCGTGCTATGCAGCAAAAGCCCGCTGCCCCATTCGGCAAGCTTGTCCATCGCAGGCCGCACCCACGCCCCGAACAGTGAATCGCCGCAGCGCAGATGGTGATCGAGGAAGGAAAGCGGCGCACCCACCGTGAAAGTGTGAAGCCAGAGCGAAACCTTCGCGAGTTCCACCGCCATCTGGTTCTTGTCCACGCCATAGACGCAGCGTTTCAGCACCATGCGGCGCACGATATGCCTATCGTCGAGCTGCGCCGCATCGACGGTCCAGCCCTTCTCTTCCGCATTGTGAAGGATCGTCTGACGTATCTTCTCGATGCGTTCGCCGAGCGGCGAAATATAGGGCGTATCCTCTGTCGTCCACTCGACAGCGGTTTCCGCTTCCGCCATCGCCGCAATCACATTGTC
>JAJLKS010000190.1:0-13833 GCA_033838765.1 Alphaproteobacteria bacterium | reverse complement strand
GCGGCACGGCGAAGACGACGATCGCGCCACCGATACCGCCGATGATGATCGACCACAGCGGGGACGGGGTCAGCGGCTCGGCTGTGATGGACACGAGACCGGCGAGCGCACCGTTCATGACCATGGTGACGTCGACCTTGCCGTAGATGATCTGTGTGAGCAGCAGGGCGACGACGACGCCGCCTGCGGCAGCGAGGTTGGTGTTGACGAAGATGCGCGATACTGCCGAGGCATCGGAGATCGTGCCGATGGCAAGCTGCGAACCGCCGTTGAAGCCGAACCAGCCGAGCCACAGGATGAAGGTGCCGAGGGTTGCCAGCGGGATCGACGAACCCGGCATCGGGTGAACGCGGCCGCCCTCATACTTGCCGTGTCGGGCACCGAGGAAGATGGCACCAACCAGTGCTGCCCAGCCGCCCACCGAGTGGACCAGCGTCGAGCCTGCGAAGTCCTGGAACTTGGCACCTGCCGTGGCCTGGATCCAGCTGCCGTCGGCGTCGGGCGAGAGCCAGCCCAGACCCCACTTCCACGAGCCCTGGATCGGATAGATGAAGCCGGTCAGGACGACAGTGAAGAGAAGGAACGGCCAGAGCTTGATGCGCTCGGCAAGCGTGCCGGAGACGATCGAGGCTGCGGTCGCGACGAAGACGACCTGGAAGAACCAGTCGGAGGCAGCGGCATAGCCGGTGCCGTCTGCGGCAACGCCGCCCGAATCGTCGACGCCCCAGAGCGCCAGCGATCCGAAATAGCCGCCATCGACGCCGCTATACATCAGATTGTAGCCGACGAGGTAGTACATGATGACGGCGATCGAGAAGAGCGAGATGTTCTTCGTGCACTGCATCGCGACGTTCTTGGAGCGGACAAGGCCCGCTTCGAGCATCGCAAAGCCTGCTGCCATCCACATGACGAGGAAACCGCCGATGAGGAAGAGCAGCGTGTTGAAAATATATGCCGTTTCCGGCGCGGTCAGAGTGAAGGCCTCTTCGGCCACCTCTTCGATTTCCTGCGCGAAGGCGGGAGCCGTCATGGCCAGCATGGCTATGCCCGCAAGCCCCGCCAGGCGTGTGTATCGTCCAGTCTTGGTCATAGTTCCTCTCTCATTCGAGGGTTGCCTTCCCCATTAACGGAGAGCTTCGATCCGTACAGGGATCAAAGCGCTTCTGCGTCCGTTTCGCCGGTGCGGATGCGCAGCACCTGCTCGACGGAAATCACGAAAATCTTGCCGTCGCCGATCTGGCCGGTCTTCGCCGCACCGCTGATTGCGGAGACGACGCTGTCGGCCTGATCGCTGGCCACGACAACTTCAATCTTGAGCTTCGGCAGGAAGTTCACCGCGTATTCCGCGCCGCGGTAGATTTCGGTCTGGCCTTTCTGGCGGCCGTAACCCTTTACTTCGGTCACCGTCAGACCCTGGACGCCGATCGTGGTCAGTGCTTCTCGCACTTCGTCCAGCTTGAATGGCTTGATGATCGCCATGACGAGCTTCATATGAGTTTCCTCTTTTTCTGTCGCCGGGGGCCCCTCTCGGCACCGCCGTCTCATCGCTCCTGTCTCCGAACATCGCCATGCCGGTTACGCCCGGACGGAAGCAAGCGACGACATGGTTTCAAGAACCGTGCCGCGCGCGAGAGTGCCGATGGCGAGAGAAAAAGCGGCTGAATCCCGCCGGTTGCGGGCAGATGTTGTGGCGGGGATGGCGGGGCGGCGGAGGCGCTGCACGTGGCGCGGCGGCCCGATGCACAAATTGTAAGCAAGGCCGCAGGCCAATGATCCGGCCACGGAGGAACCGGTATACGCTGCGGGAATCCGGGCTCGGGCGCGGCCCGGCCGCGCGCGAAGCCGTGTGCCGGAGCGGCGGCAGAGGGCGCATCCGGCCCGGCGGGAGGGGCGCCGGGCGGGAATCGCACCATTTTTGCCTATTTTTTATTCACATCGGGTCATGTGCATAATTGTTATGCATTTCTGTCTTGCCGAGACCATACGCCCGTCCCCGTGGCGCGGCATGACCAGCCAGGTCCGGGTTTCCCGTCCGGCTCTCCGAAACGGGCGATTTTTGCGGGAAGGGGCCGATTTTCCGCCCTTTGCCCTCCATGGCCCTTGGGCTAGAGTTTTCCGACAAAAAGGCGGAGGACAACTCCGCATCCGAGGCAGGCGCCGCGCGGGGCGCGCATAGCAAGGGACGGGGAGGTCCATGGCGGATTTAGCAAAGAATTGGCCCGTGGCGGTGAATGCCGCGGCGGGGCTGGTGCTGGCCGGATTCATCGGCTGGCAGTTCATCGGCGGCGGCGACGGCGGAGCGCCGGCGGAGCCTGTGGTGGCCGAAGCGCCGGCCGAGGCCGCGCCGCAAGAGGCGCCGCGCGTCGAGGGCGCCGTGGGCGTCGATCTCGAGCGCATCGTCAATGCCGACAGCGAGCCCGGCAACTGGCTCGCGCATGGCCGCACCTATGACGAGCAGCGCTATTCGCCGCTCGACCAGATCACGGCGGACAATATCGGCGAGCTGTCGCTTGCCTGGTCGACCGACACCTATACGACGCGCGGCCTCGAGGCGACGCCGATCGTGGTGGACGGCACCATGTATCTCTCGCTCAACTGGGGCATCACCATCGCCGTCGATGCGAAGACGGGCGAGGAGCTGTGGCGCTTCGACCCGGAAGTGCCGGGCGAATGGGGCCGCTATGGCTGCTGCGACGTCGTCAATCGCGGTGTCGCGGTCTGGAAAGGGCGCGTCTATACGGCAAGCTTCGACGGACGCCTCTTTGCGCTCGATGCGAAGGACGGTTCGGTCGTCTGGGAAGTGAACACGATCCCGGGACCGCCCTACACGATCACCGGCGCGCCGCGCGTCTTCAACGACAAGGTCGTGATCGGCAATGGCGGCGGCGAATATGGCGTGCGCGGCTATATCACCGCCTATGACACGGAGACGGGCGAAGAGGCCTGGCGCTTCTACACGGTGCCAGGCGATCCGAACAAGCCGCTCGAACATCCCGAACTCGAAGCCGCGGTGCCGACCGGGAAGGGCGGCGAGTGGTGGAAGGTCGGCGGCGGCGGCACGGCCTGGGACTCGATGGTCTTCGAGCCGGAGACGAACACGCTTTATGTCGGCACCGGCAATGGCTCGCCCTGGACGCGCCAGATCCGCTCGCCCGGCGGCGGCGACAATCTCTATCTCTCGTCGATCCTCGCGCTCGACGCCGATAGCGGCCGCATGAAGTGGTATTACCAGACGACGCCCGGCGACAACTGGGACTACACCGCGACGCAGCCCCTGATGCTCGCCGATATCGAGATCGACGGGAAGCTGCGCAACGTCATCATGCAGGCGCCGAAGAACGGCTTCTTCTATGTGCTCGACCGCAACACGGGCGAGCTCATCTCGGCCAATCCCTTCTCAACCGTCACATGGGCAAGCCATGTCGATCTCGAGACGGGCCGTCCGGTCGAAACGGGCGAAGGCGAATTCGGCGACCGCACGGCCTTCGTGCTGCCGTCCGCCAATGGCGCGCATAACTGGCACCCGATGGCATTCCATCCGGGCACCGGGCTCGTCTATATCCCGACGCAGGATATCGCCGGCATCTACTCGCTGTCCGAACAGTGGAAGCGCGACGGCGAATACGAGGTGAAGGAGAACTGGTGGAACACCGGTATCGACTGGACCGCCTATATCGACGCAATTACGGCACTGCCTGAAATCCCGACGGAGAAAGGCTATCTGAAAGCCTGGGACCCGGTGACGGGGCAGGCGCGCTGGCAGGCGGAATATCCCGCACCGCTCAATGGCGGTGTGCTTGCGACGGCGGGCAATCTCGTCTTCCAGGGCACGGCGGACGGCTATTTCCATGCCTACAAGGCGGATACGGGCGAGCGCGTCTGGTCGCAATATATCCAGACCGGCATCGTCGCCGCGCCCGTGACCTACACGGTCGATGGCGAGCAGTATGTCGCCGTGCTGGCGGGCTGGGGCGGCGTCAACATCGTCTCGGGCGATGCGCGCACATCTGCCGCCGCCAAGTATGGCAATGAAGGCCGTCTCATTGCCTTCAAGATCGGCGGCGGCGGGGAACTGCCGCAGCTTGCGATGCGCGATCAGTCGATTCCGGAATGGCCGGCGCTCACCGCTTCGGAAGAAGAGGTGCGGCATGGCGAGATCGGCTATGCGACCTATTGTATGCTCTGCCACGGCGCGCTTGCGATCAGCCCCGGCGTGACGCCCGACCTTCGCCGCATGAACGAGAATGTGCGTGCGATGTTCGACGAGATCGTGCGCGGCGGCGCGCTTTCGGCGAACGGCATGGCGAGCTTCGCCGACCATCTCTCGGAAGAGGATGTGCAGGCGATCAAGTCCTACATCCAGAAGCGCGCATTGGAAGACCGCGCGCGGCAGGAAGTGACGAACTGATCCTTCGGGATCGGGAAGAGAAGCCCCGGCAGAAATGCCGGGGCTTTTTTCATTTGAGGAGGCGTTCCACGGCGAGCGCGAGCGATAGGAGTTTTTCCTCCGTATAAGGAGCGCCCTGCAGCATGAGGCCGATGGGCAGGCCCTTGTCGTCCTGCCCGTGGGGCAGCGATATGGCGCAGAGGCCGAGCTGATTGCCGATCGTGGTGTTGCGGAGCGCGAGGCGGTTTGCGCGGCCGTAAGCCTCGCCGCCTCCCTCAAGCTCCGCAATGGGCGGCGGGGCAATGGCGACGGTGGGCAGGATCACCGCATCGACGCCTGCCGTTGCCGCAAGATAGCGGGCGGTGATTTCCTTCCGCTTCAGGTCGCCCCGCACGAGATCGCCCGCCATGAGCTTTTCCCCCGCCATGACGCGCTCATAGACCGGGCGATAGATGAGGCTTTCATTGGCGGCAAGCATTCCGCCCCATTGGGCATAGGCTTCCGCGACAAGGCGGCTTGCCTTCGGGTCCCATGCAAGCGCGTTGATGTCGTCGAGCTCGGGCAAGTCATGTTCGATTATGCGTGCGCCTGCGCGGACGAGGCGGCGGACGGCATTGTCGATCGCCGAGCGGATCGCGGGTTCGACGCCCTCCCAGACGATGCCGCCTTGCGGCAGCCAGAAGGCCGCGCGCGAAAGATCCGCCGCATGAAGCGGGCGGGCGCCGCGTCCCTCGAGGAGGGCGAGCAGCGCATCCGCATCTTCCACATCCCTGGCGAGCGGGCCCACCGTGTCGAAGGTCGCAGAGAGCGGTACGGTGCCCGCGAGCGGCAGGCGGCCTGCGCTCGTCTTCAGTCCGACAAGGCCGTTCCAGGCGGCGGGGATGCGGACCGAGCCGCCCGTATCCGTGCCGATGGCGGCGGGCGCGAGACCGGCGGCGACGGAGACGCCCGCACCTGCCGATGAGCCGCCCGGCACACGCTCGACCTTGCCGTCATGCGGATTTGCGGGTGTGCCGAATCCCGGATTGATGCCGAGGCCGGAAAAGGCGAGTTCCGTCATCGTGGTCTTGCCGAGCGCGACACTCCCCATCCGTGTTGCGCGGGCGAGCACTTCGGCGTCGCGCGCGGGCACGCGCGACTTCAGCGCGCGAGAGCCCGCCGCAGTCGCCTCGCCCGCAACATCGAAAAGGTCCTTCCATGAGAGCGGCACGCCGTCCAGCGCGTGGCGGCGAAGGCCGCGCCTGGCGCGCTCGCTCGCGGCCCCGGCTTCGGCGCGGGCGCGGCGTTCAAGCAGGCGCACATAGACGCGGTTATCGGGGTCCATGAGGCCCGCGCGTTCGAGAAATTCCTCCGTCACCTCGCGCGGATCGGCCTTGCCCGCCTCTATGGCGCGGCCAAGCTCCAGCGCGGTCTTTTCTGCAAAACTCATGGGGCTCTCCTCACGGGCGGAGACTAGGGCCCATGGAGGCTTGCGTCCATCCGCCGCTTGCCTTTCGGGCCCTCCCGGCCGATCTTCCATGCCATGAAACCGGACAGCGACATTCTGATCGCCGGCGGCGGGCTTTCCGGCCTGCCGCTCGCGCTTGCCTGCGCACAAGGCGGCCTCAGCGTTACGGTGGTCGATGCGCTCGATCCCGCGACGGCGACGGATGCGAATTTCGACGGGCGCGTGTCGGCGGTCGCCTTCGCGTCCTGCCGGATGCTCGCGCAGCTTGGCGTGACACAGCATCTTCAAGGTCAGATGCAGCCGATCAACGACATCATGGTGTCGGACGGGCGCGTCCGCGAGGGGGCGTCGCCTTTCTTCCTTCATTTCGACCACAAGGAAATCGGCGATGAGCCGCTTGGGCATCTGATCGAGAACCGGCATATGCGGATCGCGCTGCAAAAGGCGGTGGCGGATCAGCCGCTGATCCGGCTTATCGCGCCGCAAAGCGTGAAGCGCGTCGACTATGGCGCGCAGGCGGTGGCGACGCTCGGCAATGGCGAGAAAGTTTCCGCGCGGCTCTGCTTTGCGGCCGACGGGCGCTCATCGCCGACGCGCGAGGCCGCAGGCATCAAGACGGTCGGCTGGGATTATGGACAGACCGGCATCGTCTGCACGGTCGAGCATGAAGTGCCGCATGACGGCGTGGCGCAGGAATATTTCCTGCCCGGCGGGCCCTTCGCAATCCTGCCCATGGTCGGCAACCGCTCCTCGCTCGTCTGGACGGAAAAGACAGAGGACGCGAAGGCGATCCTGTCGCTTTCCGATGAGGCTTTCGCCGACGAGATGCGCGCGCGCTTCGGCGATTATCTCGGGGCTTGCGCGCCTGTGGGGCCGCGCTGGTCCTATCCGCTGACGCTGCAGCTTGCGCGCGACTATGTCCGCCCGCGCCTTGCGCTGATCGGCGACGCGGCGCATGGCATTCACCCGATCGCGGGGCAGGGGCTCAATCTCGGGCTCCGCGACGTGGCGGCGGCGGCGGAAGTCGTCGTGGATGCCGCCCGGCTCGGCCTCGATATCGGCGCGCTCGATGTGCTGGAGCGATATCAGCGCTGGCGGCGTTTCGACAATGTGGCGCTGTCGTTATTGATGGACGGGCTCAACCGCCTCTTCTCGAACGATATCGGCCCGGTGCGCCTCGCGCGCGATCTTGGGCTTGGCATCGTGCAGCAGATCGGCCCGGCGCGGCGCTTCTTCATGCGCCATGCGGGCGGCGTGGTCGGCGATTTGCCGAGATTGCTCCGCGGCGAGGCGGTTTGACCCTCACTCCCGGCTGAGCCCCTGACGCTCCAGCGCGGTGAGGTAGTCGGTCCAGAGCTTGTCGCTGTCGGTCCCCAGGCGGTAGAGCGTGTCCCAGGTGTAGAGGCCTGTGTCGTGGCCGTCGTCGAAGACGATGCGGACCGCGTAATTGCCGACGGGTTCGAGTGCGACGATGGCGACATTCGCCTTGCCGGGCACGGTCTTCTTCTGCGAGGGCCCGTGGCCCTGCACCTCGGCTGACGGGCTTTCGACGCGCAGCAATTCGGCGGGCAGGCGGAAATGCGCGCCGTCATCGAAACTCACTTCGAGAATGCGTTCGGCCTTCTTCAGCTTGAGGCCGGTGGGCCAGGGTGTTGCGTCACTCATCGTCGAGCGAGCGCGCCTCATCCGTCAGCATGATCGGAATGCCGTCGCGGATCGGGAAGGCAAGGCGCGCCTTGTCGGAAATCAGTTCCTGCTTCTCGCGGTCGTAGCGCAGCGTCGATTTCGTCACCGGGCAGACGAGAATCTCAAGGAGCTTCGGATCCACTTCCATGCGCGGCGCGGGCGCGCCTTCCTGTGCAGTTGCCTCGGTCATTCGTTTCTTCCGTTCTATTGAACCGTTGCGTCGCCGGGCGAAATCTCGCGCAGCGCCTTTTCGGTGAGGGCGATCAGCATCTGGTTGCGGTCTTCGAGCGTCTTCGCCTCGAGCAATGCCTGCTTCTCGCGCGGCCCGTAGGGGCTGATGGTGCAGAGGGAGTTCACCAGTGTCTCGTTGGAGGAGAGGCGGATCGCGCGCCAGTCGGCCTGAAGCCCATGCGTATCCAGATATTCCTTCAGGATTTCGAGCAGCCGCTCGCGGCTTACATCTTCCTGTCCTTCGCCGGGGACGAGGTCGCCGGCAAATTCCTCCCAGCCCGCATTGACCTGCCGGTAGGGTGTCAGCACCGTGAGTTCGCTCTCGATGCGGAAGCGCGCAATGCCGGTCAGCGTGATGACGAGGCGGCCATCGCCCGTCTCTGCCCAGGAGGTGATGCGTCCCGCGCAGCCGACGGCACAGAGCGGCGGCCTTTCGCCGGGCATCTGCGAGGCGAGGATCGCGGCTTCGCCATCTTGCTGGACCATTCCGATGATGCGTTCGCCGCGCATCGCGTCGTCGATCATTTTCAGGTAGCGCGGCTCGAAGATGTTGAGCGGCAGCTGCCCGCGCGGCAGCAATCTCGCGCCGGCAAGCGGAAAGACGGGGATCACCCCCGGCAGGTCGCCCGTGCTGCGATATTGATCCGTGAGCCCCATATTGCGGCCTAGCTGAAAAGGATGGAGGACAGGCGGCGCCTGCCGCTCAGCGTGATCTCGTCCTTCGGGCCATAGGCGTCGAAGAATTCGACAAGCTGCTTGCGGGCTGCCTGTTCGTTCCAGTTGCGGTCGTATTCGATGCTGACGAGAAGCTGGTCGACGGCGCCTTCGCGGTCGCCGCGCGCATTGAGAGCGAGCGCGAGGTCAAAGCGCGCCTGATGATCCTTCGGGTTCGCTTCGACCTTCGCCTGAAGTTCCGCGATGTCGCCGAGATCGTCCGCCTTTTCGGCCAGGGAAAGAGCGGCCTGGGCGGCGGCGATTTCCGCATCGTTTCGGGCATCGGGACGCACCAGCGCCAGTGTCTGCTTCGCGCGGTCGAGATCGCCCGCTGCGATGTAGCAGCGCGCAAGACCTGCCACGGCGGCAGGGTTACCCGGTTCTTCCTGCGCGGCTCCGGCAAAGGCCTGTGCGGCGCGCGAAAGATCGCCCGCCTCGAAGGCCTCGCGGCCGATCTCGATCAGTTCCTCGGCGGGCGAGGGGCCGGTATCGCCCGCGAGCCGCGCGATGAAGGCCTTGACCTGGCTTTCCGGCATCGCGCCCATGAAGCCGTCGACGGGCTGGCCGTTCTTGAAGGCATAGACGGCCGGGATCGACTGGATGCGAAGCTGCTGGGCGACTTCGGGTTCCTCGTCGATATTCATCTTCACGAGCTTCACGGCGCCGCGTGCCGCCCGGACCGCGTTTTCGAGGATCGGGGTCAGCTGCTTGCAGGGGCCGCACCAAGGTGCCCAGAAATCGACCAGCACGGGCACGTCCCGCGATGCCTCGATCACGTCCTTGCCGAAATTGCGCGTCGTCGTGTCGGCGATGAGGCCCTCCGCGCCCGATGCGCTGCCTTGTCCGCCGCCTTGTCCGATGATCGGTTCCATCTGCCGTTCCGTTCTGCCTTGCCGGTCTTGCCGCCGTTTTGCCTCCATTAAGATGGAGCGGCGCGCTTGCGAAACAATGGTTTAGCGGGCGGCTGGCACGGGCGCAAGGAACCGCGTTCAGGCGCCTGCTGCGGCGGCTTCGAGGTCGAGGATCAGCGGTTCATGGCCGGTTTCCCTCAGGAATCGCAGGAAATCGGCGCGGGAAAGCGCGGTCGTGGCCGTGTTTTCCAGCGGGTGATAATTGAGGCGCTCATGTTCCAGCATGGGCGCGTCGAGAACGGCGGTGACGCGATGCTCGCGGTCGTTGACCAGGGCAAAGGGCGTCACCGAGCCGGGGCGGACGCCCAATACCTCCCACATCAGTTCCGCATTGCCGAAGGACAGCCGTGCCGAGCCGATGGGTTTCGACAGGCTGTTCAGCTTCAGGGCGCGATGCTCCTCGGTCACGATCAGGAAGAGACGGCCCTTCTTGTCCTTGAGAAACAGGTTCTTGCAGAAGGCGCCCTCGCGCGCCCGCGCGTCCCAGCCGGCGCGGTGGGCCTCTGCCTCTTCCACGGTGTGGAGGGGCGGGTGTTCCCGCGTCTCGTGGGGGAAGCCCCTGTCCTCAAGCCAGGCCAGGAATTCGGCTTTGGCGGTCAGTTTCGTTGCGCTCATGCCCCTTGATTGGCATGGCCGGGGGCCGCCCGCAAGCAGGCGCAAATCCTTGCAATTCCGCTCTTGCCAAGGCTCGAACGATGGGTCATAACACCGCCCTCACAGCCGGTTGGCGCCTTTCGGGGCCTCGGACGGCTGACCTGGATGCGGGCGTAGCTCAGGGGTAGAGCACAACCTTGCCAAGGTTGGGGTCGTGAGTTCGAATCTCATCGCCCGCTCCAATTTGCAAAGCCGCTCTGGAGCGGCTTCGCTTTTCTCCGAAAAGCAAATCGCTCCCGATTTTTGTCGGGTCGCGTTTCCGGACGGCGAACCGCCCCTTAAATCTCAAAGGTGGCACTTCACCTGGAAACGCTCCGGGCGGCTTTTTCTTTTCGAGGTGTCAGATGATTTCCGGTTCCGCCGCCTGTCCCTGCCGTTCCGGCCTCGAATTCGGCCAATGCTGCGAGCCTTACCTCAAGGGCGAGAAGCAGGCACCGACGCCGGAAGCGCTGATGCGCTCGCGCTATTCGGCCTTTGCGACCGGCAATATCCCCTATCTCGAAGAGACGCTGCTTCCCGGCACGCGGGACGATTTCGACGCCAAGGGCGCGGCCGACTGGGCGGCGGCGAGCGAATGGACCGGGCTCGAAATCCGGCACACGGAAGGCGGCGGCCCCGGCGAGAACGAAGGCATCGTCGAATTCGTCGCCCATTACCGGCAGGCGGGCGATGAGCGGGTTCACCACGAGACCTCGACCTTCAAACGGCAGGACGGGCGCTGGTGGTATGTCGATGGCATCATGGGCGTGCGGCCGCGGCGTACGGAAAATATCGGCCGCAACGATCCCAGCTCCTGCGGTTCGGGCAAGAAATACAACAAGTGCTGCGGCATCGCCGCCTGACTGGTTTCAGAACCAGTCGTAGCCGAAATCGTAGCGCAGGTGCCGCCTCAGAATACGGCGCAGAATTTCCTCTTCCCTTTCGGTGAAACTCACGCGCGCGCGCGTCTCCTCGTCCGAGACGATCTGCTGGCGGTCGCGCGGGTCGGCGCTATCGCGCATGGCCTCGCGCGTCGAAACGGCAATGGCTGCGGCGATCGCCTCGGGCGTCAATGCGATCCCGAAATGACGCGCGACGGCGGCGACGGCATCGCCCGGCGACTTCGCCATATCCTCATAGCGCAGAATGAAGGTGCGTTCGGGAAGTGCGGCCGCGACATCGCCCCAGTGATTGAGGAACTGCACATACCACCAGGTCGAGGCGGGCGGATGCCGCTGCCAGGGATCGCCCGCGACATAGGCGGCGAAATCGGGGCGCTGCGCCTCCGGTTCGTCGAGCAGCCATTTCACATAGACCGACTCGAGCGACTTTCGGACATCGCGGATCAGCACGACGGCGGGGGGGAAGCCGAACAGGCTCTGCGCCCAGCGCCAGGAAAAGACGCGCGAGGGAATCGTATGCGAGAGCGCGAGATGCGGAATCTGCGGATAGCGAGGCTTCTGCTTTGCCGGGCCGATGAGATGATCGGCATGCGGCCCGGTGCTGTGGCGCGGCGGCTCCACGCCATATTGCGCGGCAATGGCATGGCTCAGCATATAGTGCAGCCAATGGGTGCCGGAGTTCTTTGCCGACACCAGAAAGCCGCCGACATGCCGGTAATGCAGCATGTGAAAATTGGACGTGTCGGCGATGAAGTTCGTCCAGGCGGCGGCGATGTCCTCGCCGGCGAGGCCGCTATAGCCAGTGCGCCTGCGCCGCTCAGGCTTCACGCCCGGTGTGTCCTTGCCGTTTATCGCTGACATGAATTCCCCCGCCATGCCGTCCGGCTATAACATTTTCAGACGCTTTCCTGCCAGCTTCCATGTCTGATGCTTTCATGCTCCACTGCGCGGGCCCGCGCCGGTCGCGGGAAAACGGGGAGGAAGCGAAGCGTGGATGCCGTCGATAAAGGGGGGGCCGATGAGCCCGTGCGCGTGCAGGTGCCGGGACAGGCAAGCGCACAGCTGATTTCCGCATCGGGCGGCGAGGCGGCGGATGGCAGGGGGCAGTGGAGCTGGGCGCTGTTCGAATGGGCGCGCAATCCATATGTGATCCTCATCACCATCTATATCTTCTCGCCCTATTTCTCGAGCACGGTTGTGGGCGACCCGGTTCGCGGCCAGGCGATCTGGGGCAATATCAACGGCATCGCGGGTTTCTTCATCGCCTGTCTCGGGCCGGTGCTCGGCGCGATTGCCGATACGGGCGGAAAGCGCAAACCCTGGATCGTCTTCTTCATCGCCATCATGGTGCCTGCCATGTATGCGCTGTGGTGGGCGATGCCGGGGGAGGCGGGACTTTCCATCCTCGCGATTGCAGCCCTCATCGTGCTGATCGCGGTCGCCTTCGAGTTTTCCGCCGTCTTCCACAATTCGATGCTGCCGGCCGTTGCGCCGCATGAGCGGATCGGCTTTCTCTCCGGGCTCGGGCTCGCGCTCGGCAATGCGGGCGCGCTTCTCATTCTCTGTTTCATGCTCTGGGCCTTCATGCTGCCGGGCAATGTCGACTGGGGCTTCGTGCCCGCCGATCCCCTGTTCGGCATCGACGCATCGGCGCATGAGAACAGCCGCATATCGGGGCCCATCGTTGCCGTGTGGCTGCTTCTATTTTCCTTGCCGCTGCTTCTTTGGACGCCCGATGTGAAAGGCACCAATGTTCCGGTCAGGAAGGCGGTTGCGCGCGGCATCGGCAATGTCATCGGCACGATCAGGAAACTCCGCCACTACAGGAACATCGCGATCTATCTTCTCGCGCGCATGTTCTACAATGACGGCAAGACGGCGGTGCTCGTTTTCGGCGGCGTCTATGCGGTGGGTGTGTTCGGCTGGGGGCCGCTCACGCTCACCATCTATGGCATCGTGCTCTCGGTCTTTGCGGTGGCGGGCGGCTTCTTCGGCGGCTGGCTCGACGACAGGTTCGGTTCGAAGCGCGCGATCCTCGTTTCCATCGGCGGCACATGCGTGGGCCTCATCCTCGCCATCTCGATCACACCGACAGAACTTTTCTTCCTGCCGTATGACGCGGTATCGGCAGGGCCGATCTGGGATCTGCCCTTCTTCGCGACGCTGCCGGAACTCATGTATCTGATCGTCGTCCTCATCGTCGCGATCTGCATCACGGCGGCCTATGCCAACAGCCGCACGATGCTGGCGCGCATTGCGCCCGTCTCGAAGATGTCGGAGTTCTTCGGCATCTATGCGCTATCCGGCACGGCGACGGCCTTTCTCGGTCCGCTGCTCGTCGGCGTGGTGACGCATCTTTTCCAGAGCCAGCGTATCGGCTTTGCCTCTATTCTCATTCTCCTCGGGATAGGGCTTGCGGGTATGCTGTTCGTGAAGGAAGAACGTGCGGAGGCGGTCGATTGAACGCAGTGATCGAAGGAGCGGTGCCGGAGCTTCAGCCACCGCATGACACGGGCGGCAAGGAGCCTGCCTCCAATATCGCGCAGGGTGCCTGGGTTCTCTATGAATGGGCGAACCAGACCTATTTCTCGCTCATCACCATCTTTCTCTTTCCGCCCTTCTTCACGCAGGTGCTGGCGGCCAATCCCATCGAGGGTCAGGCGCAATGGGGCTATGTGCAGGCGGTGGCCGGCATTTCCATCGCGCTCTTAAGCCCGCTGCTCGGTGCAATGGCGGATGCGGCGGGGCCGCGCAAGCCGTGGATCGTCGTCACC
Source organism: Alphaproteobacteria bacterium (assembly GCA_033838765.1). GTDB lineage: Bacteria > Pseudomonadota > Alphaproteobacteria > Parvibaculales > Parvibaculaceae > Parvibaculum. The sequence goes on along the minus strand of JAJLKS010000190.1, from coordinate 148 downwards.
ACGCTTATCTGCGCGGCGGGCTGTTTTGCGCTCTGGTTCGCGGTGCCGGGTTCGCCGCTTCTTCCCGTCATGATCGCGCTGGTCGTTGCTGCGATCGGCATGGAATTCACGATCATCTTTGCGAACGCCATGCTGCCCACCATCGCGT
>JAJLKS010000189.1:0-9648 GCA_033838765.1 Alphaproteobacteria bacterium | reverse complement strand
GTCGAGGTCGATGCATCATACAAGACGAATGTCGACGGGATCTATGCGATCGGCGATGTGATCGCAGGGCCGATGCTCGCGCACAAGGCGATGGAAGAAGGCGTGGCGCTTGCCGAGCGTCTTGCGGGACATTACGGCGCGGTGAACTACGATGCCATTCCCGGTGTCGTCTATACCTCGCCGGAAGTGGCAAGCGTCGGCAAGACGGAAGAACAGTTGAAGGAAGCGGGCATCGAATACAATGCCGGCAAGTTCCCCTTCACGGCGAACGGACGCGCCAAGGCAAACAAGACGACCGACGGCTTCGTGAAGATCCTCGCCGACAAGAAGACGGACCGTATTCTCGGCGTTCACATCATCGGCGTCGGCGCGGGCGAAATGATCGCGCAGGCGGTCACCGCGATGGAATTCTCCTCAAGCTCGGAAGATATCGCCCGCATGTGCATCGCGCACCCGACCATGTCGGAAGCGGTGAAGGAAGCCGCGCTCGCCGTCACCGGCGCTCCGATCCATATGTGAGTGCTCGGATGCGCGCGGATCAGCCGCGCTTGCGCCGCTCTTTTTCCGCCTGAGCCTTGTCATAGACTTCGAGGAGCCGGGCCGCATCGACCTCCGTGTACATCTGTGTGGTCGAAAGGCTCGAATGGCCGAGCAGTTCCTGAATCGAGCGCAGATCGCCACCGCCTGCCAGAAGGTGCGTCGCAAAGCTGTGGCGCAGCGCATGAGGTGTCGCCGATTCCGGCAGGCCGAGGCGGCGGCGGAGATGGATCATCATTTCGCGGACCTGCCGCTGGTTGAGCCGCTTGCCGCGCCCGCCGACGAAGAGCGGGTCATCTCTCTCAAGGCCGAAGGGGCAAAGCTTCAGATAGTGCTCCACCGCTTCGCGGGCCGCGGGCAGCACGGGCACGATGCGCTCCTTGTTGCCCTTGCCGGTGATGCGCAGCGCCTCGCGCAGTGGCGCTGCGCCCCGGTCGAGCGACAGGGCTTCGGACACGCGAAGCCCGCAGCCATATAGCAGCGTCAGTACGGCAAGGTCGCGCGCGCCCTTCCATGGCTCGCCTTGCGCCAGCTCCGCTTCCGCGAGCATGTCAGATGCGCCTCTCACGGTGAGCGGCTTCGGCAGCGCATGGGGAAGTTTCGGCGAGCGCAGCGCCAGCGCCGAGGCATTGGAGAGTATTTTTGCGCGGTCGAGATAGCGGAAGAAGGAACGCATGCTTGAGAGCGTCCGCGCGATGGAGCGGCTTTGCAGCCCGTCCTTGCGGCGCTGGCTGACAAAGGCGCGGAAGTCCCGCAGCTCCAGCCGCTCAAGATCGGCAAGCGTTGCCGCGCCGCCCAGATGATCCACGAGGAACTCGAAGAAGCGCGTAATATCGCGGTGATAATTGACGAGCGTTGCCTCGCTCATCCGCTTTTCGCCCATCAGATGAGCATACCAGTTGCGGATTTCGCCCTGAACGTCCGCAGCCGCGGGCACCGCTCTTGCGGCGTCCTCCGGCGCGGGCGCGCCGCTCAGCGGGCGGGCGGCAGGTCGAGCCATTGGCGCACGCAGCGCTCGACGACATGGGCGAGGAATTCAAGCAGGTCCACTGCCTGATCGGGATGGAACTGTTCCGGGTCGAAGCCGCCAAGGGCAAGCAGGCCGGGCGGCGAGCCGGGCGACACATCGAGCCGCACCAGCGCCTCGGAGTGAACGTCCTCTGCGAGATTGCCATAGAGGCCGCGGCTGCCGCGAACATTGGCGGCAAGGCGGCAGCGCTCGCCCATGCCGAGAATCCGGTCGACGCCGCCGGGCTCCAGCACGCGGACGCCGCGAATGCCGATACCGGAAACGCCGTTCGCCGTTTCCATGCAGATGGTCGCGGCGCGGATGCCGAGCATGCGGGCAAGTCCGTCCGGCGCGGTGATGTATTCGATCAGATGCTCGAAGCTCCGCGCATCGAGGAGCTTCAGCGTGGCGGCATGAACCTGCTCGCGCGCAATGCTGTTCAGCGATGTCGCTTCGATGAGATCGGACTGGATGTCGCGCAGCATGCGCACCTGGTTCTGCAACCGGCCGATCATGAAATGCTGCATGTCGAGCACGTTGCGCCCGGTCGATTGTGAGGGCGGAACGAGCGAGGCAAGGAGGTCCGCATCATTGGCGAGGAGTTCCGGGTGCTGGCGCAGATAGGCCTTCACCTCATCGGCGTCGACCGCCGATCCCGTGACCTCGATGCGCTGCGCGCCGGTGCTGTCGTTCTGCTGGCTCATGCCCTCAGCATCCCCTCAATACGTTTCTAAAGTATTTTCTGGCCGGTCTTTTTCCAATCCGAAAGGAACATTTCGAGCCCCTTGTCGGTGAGCGGATGGGCTGCAAGCCCTTTCAGCACGGCAGGCGGAACGGTTGCGACATCGGCGCCGGCAAGCGCCGATTCCTTCACATGGTTCGCATTGCGAATCGAGGCGGCGAGAATCTCGGTCTGGAGTGCGGGGTAGTTATCGTAAATTTCCCGGATCTCGCGGATGAGTTCCATGCCGTCGAGATTGAGGTCATCCAGCCGTCCGATGAAAGGCGAGACGAAGGTTGCGCCCGCCTTGGCGGCCAGCAGCGCCTGGTTCGCCGAGAAGCAGAGCGTCACGTTTACCATCGTGCCTTCGCTTGTCAGCGCCTTGCAGGCCTTGAGCCCGTCCCAGGTCAGCGGCACCTTGACCGCGATGTTCTTCGCAAGTCCGGCGAGCTTCCGGCCCTCGGCGATCATTGCGGCCGAATCAAGCGCGGTCACTTCCGCGCTTACCGGGCCGTCGACGACCGAGCAGATTTCCCTGACGACTTCGATGAAGTCGCGGCCGGTCTTGGCGATGAGCGAGGGATTGGTGGTCACGCCGTCCAGAAGGCCGGTCTCGGCCAGTTCGCGGATTTCGGCGACATCGGCGGTATCGACAAAGAATTTCATGCAGCGTTTCTTTTCGGTCTTTCGTTCCGGCGCAGGCGCCCCCTGAGGAAGCAGTCTAGTCGAGAGGCGCGCCAAAGGCTCGCTTCTTTTGGCGGGCTGGGCGTCATTGCGCAAGGCGGGATCGTGGCGCTTGCTTTACGAGGCGTTACGTTGTCGTTTCGGATTAGCGCGATGCGGCGGACATGCCGCGTGAAACGGCCCGGAATTGAATGGCTTCCGAAATATCCACAGCCCGGCCTGAAGATGACGCGGTCCTTTCCGGGACTGTTAGCGTCCTGATCCCGCTCGCCTTGCCGAAACCTTATGACTACAAGGTGCCGCCGGGCATGGCGGTCCAAGCCGGTTCCTATGTGGTGGTGCCGCTCGGCACGCAGGAGATCGTCGGCGTCGTCTGGGGGCAGGGCTCGGGCGAGGTCGGGCATAACCGGCTGAAGGCGATCGCCGAGGTCATCGACGCGCCGCCCATGCCCGGCGTGCTGCGGCGCTTCATCGACTGGGTGGCGCAATACACGGTGTCGCCGCCCGGCTCTGTCCTGCGGCTTGCGATCCGTGCACCGGGCGCGCTCGAACCGCCGCGGATGCGCACCGCCTACCGCCTCGGCAGTGCGCGGCCCGCGCGCATGACGCCGGCGCGCCAGCGCGTCATCGAGGTGGCCGGCGACGGCTTCGCGCGCACGGTGCGCGAGCTTGCCGAAGAGGCGGGCGTTTCCGACGGCGTGGTGCGCGGGCTTGTGGAGGCAGAGGCGCTCGTCCCGGTCGACATACCGACGGAAGCGCCGTTTCCCGATCCGCTCGCGGGCATGGAAGGCGTTTCGCTTTCCGACGAACAGCAGGAAGCCGCATCGCATCTTGTGGCTGCCGTCAAGGCAACGAAATTTTCCGCAACGCTGCTCGATGGCGTGACCGGCTCCGGCAAGACGGAGGTCTATTTCGAGGCAGTTGCGGCGGCGCTCCGGCAGGACAAGCAGGTGCTGATCCTGTTGCCCGAGATTGCGCTGACGAGCCAGTTCCTCGAGCGCTTCGAGAGGCGCTTCGGCTGCCGCCCCGCGGAGTGGCATTCCGATCTTCCCTCGCGCGAGCGGCGCCGCGTCTGGCGCGGCGTGGCGGAGGGGCGCGCCCGCGTCGTTGCCGGTGCGCGCTCGGCGCTCTTTCTGCCCTTTTGCGATCTCGGCCTCATCGTCGTCGATGAGGAACACGATGCCGCCTTCAAGCAGGAAGATGGCGTTACCTATCATGCACGCGACATGAGCGTCGTGCGTGCCTCGCTCGGCCAGTTTCCGATAGTTCTCAGTTCGGCGACGCCCTCTCTCGAAACATCGGTCAATGTGCAGCAGGGCAAGTACGATGCGGTGCGGCTCGCGGCGCGCCATGGCGAGGCAGTGCTGCCGCAAGTCACCGCGATCGACATGCGCAACGATCCGCCAGATCGCGGGCGATGGCTTTCGCCGGTGCTGGTGAAGGAAATGGTGAAAGCGCTCGAGGCGGGCGAGCAGACCATGCTCTTTCTCAACCGCCGCGGCTATGCACCGCTCACGCTCTGCCGCACTTGCGGGCATCGTATCGAATGTCCGCAATGTTCGGCATGGCTCGTCGAACACAGGTTCCGGCGCGAGCTTGCCTGTCATCATTGCGGCTATTCCGCGCCGGTGCCGGAAGCGTGCCCGTCATGCGGCGCGGAAGATTCGCTCATCGCATGCGGGCCGGGCGTCGAGCGGATCGCGGAGGAAGTCGCAGAGATATTTCCGGAGGCGCGCGCCGCCATCGTCTCCTCGGACAATCTGCGCGGCCCGGCGGCACATGAGGAAATCTTTGCCGCCATCGAAGCTCGCGAGGTCGACATCATCATCGGTACGCAGATCGTCGCCAAGGGGCATCACTTTCCATGGCTCACGCTTGTCGGCGTCGTCGATGCCGATCTCGGGCTCGAGAATGGCGATCTCAGGGCGGGCGAGCGCACCTATCAGCTCCTGCAGCAGGTGGCGGGGCGGGCAGGCCGGGCCGAGCGGCCGGGCCGCGTCTTCCTCCAGTCCTTCATGCCGGAGCATGGCGTGATGCGCGCGCTCGTTTCTGGCAAGCGGGACGAATTCCTTGCCCGCGAGGCGCAGGCGCGCGAAAGGGTCAGCCTGCCGCCATTCGGGCGGCTCGCCGGGATCGTCATTTCCGCACCCGATGCGGGGCTTGCCCAGCGTGTCGCCCGCGACATGGCCCGCCGCGCGCCGCGCGACGAGGATGTGACGGTGCTCGGGCCCGCGCCCGCGCCCCTGGCTTTGCTCCGCGGCCGTACCCGCATCCGCTTCCTCGTGAAAGCGGGGCGGCAGGTCAATATCCAGGCCTTCCTCCATGCCTGGCTCGACGATTTCAAGGTACCGAACGCGGTCCGCATCTCCGTCGATGTGGACCCTTACAGCTTCATGTGAGCCAGCCTGGGCGGCAGCGCCCCGTTTACGCTGCGGAAGCGGCGCCTGCCCGCGCCGGCAAAGGGCCCAAAATGCCGCAGGCGCGCCCATTTCGCTGGCCAGCATGTTGCGCATGCGCGGACCATGTGTTACCTAACGCCCGGCCTTGAGGGGGCTCGATTTTTGCCCTTTTGGCGGCCAAAATTAGCTAATGAATTCAAATGGTTGGCGCGAGGCCCCTGGCCGCCGCGCCGATTTCCACGAAAAAGCACAGGCGAGCGCCGCACGTGTCATCTGATCATCCCGTCTCTGGCGTGGCCGGCCGTTATGCGACGGCCCTCTTCGAACTGGCGGAAGCGCAGGGCGCGCTTGACGTCGTGGCGGCCGATCTCGGCAAGATTTCGGCCATGCTCGCGTCAAGCGAAGACCTGACCCGCCTCGTCCGCAGCCCGCTTTTCAGCGCCGAAGAGCAGGGCCGCGCCTTCGCCGCCGTGCTCGACAAGGCCGGCATTTCCGGGCTGGTGAAGAATTTCGCCGGCCTCGTCATCAAGAATCGCCGCCTCTTCGCGATTGCCGACATGATTTCGGCCTATGGCGCCCTTCTCGCGCAGAAGCGCGGCGAAGTGACGGCGCAGGTCACCTCCGCCCATCCGCTCGGCGATGCCCAGGTCGAAAGCCTGAAGGCGGCGCTCAAGGCGGCGACCGGGCGCGACGTCAGAATCGATACCAAGGTCGATGCCGGGCTTCTCGGCGGACTTATCGTCAAGGTCGGCAGCCGGATGATCGATTCATCCCTGCGGACCAAGCTCAATTCTCTCAAGATTGCCATGAAAGAGGCCTCCTGATGGACATTCAGGCTGCGGAAATTTCCGCCATCCTCAAGCAGCAGATCCAGGATTTCGGCGCGGACGCGCAGGTTTCCGAAATCGGCCAGGTGCTCTCCGTCGGTGACGGTATCGCCCGCGTCTACGGCCTCGACAATGTCGAAGCCGGCGAAATGGTCGAGTTCCCGGGCGGCGTCCGCGGCATGGCGCTGAACCTCGAACAGGACAATGTCGGCGTCGTTATTTTCGGCTCCGACCAGAACATCAAGGAAGGCGACACGGTAAAGCGCACGGGCGCGATCGTGGACGTCCCCGTCGGCAAGGGCCTGCTCGGCCGCGTCGTCGATCCGCTCGGCAATCCGATCGACGGCAAGGGCCCGATCGTTTCGACCGAGCGCCGCCGAGTCGACGTCAAGGCGCCGGGCATCATTCCCCGGAAGTCGGTGCATGAGCCGATGCAGACCGGCCTCAAGGCGATCGACGCCCTGATCCCGATCGGCCGCGGCCAGCGTGAGCTGATCATTGGCGACCGCCAGACCGGCAAGACCGCCATCGCCGTCGACGCGATCCTGAACCAGAAGCCGCTCAATCAGGGCAACGACGAGAACCAGAAGCTCTACTGCATCTACGTCGCCATCGGCCAGAAGCGCTCGACGGTTGCGCAGATCGTGAAGACGCTGGAAGAAAACGGCGCGCTCGAATATTCGATCGTCGTCGCGGCCACCGCGTCCGACCCCGCGCCGATGCAGTTCCTGGCGCCGTTCGCGGGCTGCACCATGGGCGAATTCTTCCGCGACAACGCCATGCATGCGCTTGTCGTTTATGACGATCTTTCCAAGCAGGCCGTCGCCTACCGCCAGATGTCGCTGCTTCTGCGCCGTCCGCCGGGCCGCGAAGCCTATCCGGGCGACGTCTTCTATCTCCATTCGCGCCTGCTCGAGCGCGCCGCGAAGCTCAATGACGAAAACGGCAACGGTTCGCTGACCGCGCTGCCCGTCATCGAAACGCAGGCAAACGACGTGTCGGCCTACATCCCGACCAACGTGATCTCGATCACCGACGGTCAGATCTTCCTCGAAACGGACCTCTTCTATCAGGGCATCCGCCCGGCGGTGAACGTCGGTCTGTCGGTGTCGCGCGTGGGTTCGTCGGCGCAGATCAAGGCGATGAAGCAGGTTGCCGGCAAGATCAAGGGCGAGCTTGCGCAGTACCGCGAAATGGCGGCCTTCGCACAGTTCGGCTCGGACCTCGACGCCGCCACGCAGCGCCTGCTCAATCGCGGTGCCCGCCTGACGGAGCTTCTCAAGCAGGGGCAGTTCTCGCCGCTCAAGGTCGAAGAGCAGGTCGTCGTGATCTATGCCGGTGTGAACGGCTATCTCGACAAGCTCCCGGTTTCGGCAGTGGGCCGCTTCGAGCAGGAATTCCTGCGCAACATCCGTTCGAGCCATGCCGACATTCTCGATGCGATCCGCAACGAGAAGCAGATTTCGAACGACACGGAAGCGAAGCTCAAGTCCGCGGTCGAGGCTTTCTCCAAGGCGTTCGCCTGATCTCAGGCTAAAGGGTAAGGGCGAATGGCCAGCCTAAAGGACCTCAGAAATCGCATCGCCAGCGTGAAGGCGACGCAGAAGATCACGAAGGCGATGCAGATGGTCGCCGCGGCGAAACTGCGCCGTGCGCAGGAAGCGGCGGAAGCCGCGCGGCCCTATGCCGAGCGCATGGACCGCGTGATGGCCAATCTGGCGACCGGCATGGCCGGCCGCGACGATGCGCCGAAGCTGCTCGCGGGCACGGGTTCGGACAAGGTCCAGCTCGTGATCGTGGCGACCGCAGACCGCGGTCTGTGCGGCGGCTTCAATTCGTCGATCTCGCGTCTTGCGCGTCAGCACATCAACCGGCTGATCGCAGAAGGCAAGGACGTGAAAATCCTGACCGTGGGCCGCAAGGGCCGCGATCTCCTGAAGCGCGATTTCGCCAGCCGTATCGTGAAGTCCTACGAGTTCACGGGGCTGCGCCAGATCGGCTTCGCGCAGGCCGAAGATATTTCGAAGACCGTCCTCGATATGTTCGAGGCGGGCGAGTTCGACGTTGCCACGCTCTTCTATTCGAAGTTCGTGAACGTGGTCAGCCAGGTGCCGACCGCCCAGCAGATCATTCCGGCGAGCCTGCCGGAAGGTGCCTCGGGCGTCGATCTTGGCGGCGCGGTCTATGAATACGAGCCGGAGGAGACCGAAATCCTGAAGGATCTCCTGCCGCGCAATCTGTCGGTGCAGATTTTCCGTGCGCTGCTGGAAAATGTTGCGGGCGAATACGGTGCGAAGATGTCGGCCATGGACAACGCCACGCGCAATGCGGGCGACATGATCAAGAAGCTGAATATCACCTACAACCGTTCGCGTCAGGCGCAGATTACGAAGGAACTGATCGAAATCATCTCGGGCGCCGAGGCGCTCTAGGACGAAAGTCGAGAGGGACGATCAGGGGAACGCCCCGGAAGAGCCGAAGACCTCCAGAGGCCATTCGGATCGGAAGGGACGGGGATGACGAGTAAGGGCGATGGACAGGGCTGGCGTGGCCGCCTGTCCGGCTTTGTGAGACGGCTTCTTCATCGCGTCCTTCGGGGTCGCGGCGCGGGGCCGAAGGCGCTTCCGGCGCCTTCCGCGGGCAAGGGCATGCTGCTTGAGGGCAAGGCCCTTCCGGTGGAACCCGGAAACGAGATTTTGGAACCGCAAGGCGGGGCAGAGGCCACGCCGCAAACAGACAGATGGGAAGCGTCGTTTCGCTTTCCGGCACGTGAAGCAGGGATAGACAGTATGAGCAAGGCAGTCGGAACGATCGCTCAGGTGATTGGCGCCGTTGTGGACGTGAAGTTCGCGGATCACCTCCCCGCCATTCTGAACGCGCTCGAGACGGACAATGGCGGCAACCGCCTCGTTCTCGAAGTTGCGCAGCATCTCGGCGAGAACACGGTTCGCACCATCGCGATGGACACGACCGAAGGCCTCGTTCGCGGTCAGGAAGTTCGCGACACGGGCGCGCCGATCTCGGTGCCGGTGGGCGAAGGCACGCTTGGCCGCATCATCAACGTTATCGGTGAGCCGATCGACGAAGCGGGCCCGGTGAAAGCCGAAGGTACCCGCCCGATCCATCAGGAAGCGCCGGCCTTCGTCGAGCAGTCGACGGAAGCTCAGATGCTCGTCACGGGCATCAAGGTCGTGGACCTGCTCGCCCCTTACGCGCGCGGCGGCAAGATCGGCCTGTTCGGCGGTGCCGGCGTCGGCAAGACGGTTCTCATTCAGGAACTCATCAACAACATCGCCAAGGCGCATGGCGGCTACTCGGTGTTTGCCGGTGTGGGCGAGCGCACGCGCGAAGGCAACGACCTCTATCACGAGTTCATCGAATCGGGCGTCAACCAGAAGGGTGGCGGCGAAGGTTCGAAGGCTGCTCTCGTGTACGGCCAGATGAACGAGCCTCCGGGAGCCCGTGCCCGCG
>JAJLKS010000188.1:0-2157 GCA_033838765.1 Alphaproteobacteria bacterium | reverse complement strand
GGCGCGGCGCTCGCCCCGGTGGCGGCGGGCGATCTCGTGCAGGACAAACTCCGTCACGTCGATCACGGGCAGCTTCAGGGCCTCGGATAGCGTGTACCAGCCGAGGTCTTCGAGTTCGCCGCTGCCTTTCAGCTCGCCGCTCGCGGCCTCTGCATTTGCCGCGAAGAAACGGGCATGGAAGCGGATCGGACTCGAGGCGGGGGTGATGGCGCGGGCGACGAAATCGAGCACGTCGAGGCAGGGCGCAAGGCCGCGCTCGCGGAAGGGCGTCCAGCCTTCGCCTGCCGCCGCACCGACATCACCCTGCCGCGCGATGAGGAGGCCGGTTTCCTCGAACGTCTCGCGGATGGCGGCAGCGGCAAGGGCCTCCGCCTTGGCGCGCGAGGCCGCAGCGCGTTTCACGGCCTCAGCCGTTGCCTCTGCGAAGCCGGACGCGGGCCGCACGCCGATATCGCCCTGATCGAGCTTGCCGCCCGGAAAGACGAAGGCATCGGGAATGAACTTCATGCGCGAGTGGCGCCGCCCCATCAGGATGCGTGGCTCGCCCGCGCTGTCGTCGATCAGCACCAGGCTTGCCGCATCGCGCGGGCGGATTCCGCGTTTCGTATTGGCCGTATCGTTCACTGCGTCAGTTTCCGATCGTGTCGCGAATGGCATTGCCATTGCGGAAATAGACTAAGGGAACGGCGCGGCGCGGCTGCTCGGCCTTTGCAAGCGACAGGCGCTCGTCCAGTTCGTCCAGCACCACGCGGGTGATGTTCGGCAGGTCGAGGCCGCGCGCGTCGTTGATGGTGAGCCAGTGAAGGCCCTGCAACTCGCCCGAGCCCGTCACCTTCATCGGATCGCCCTGGATCGCTTCCGCATCGGCGATGAAGAAGCGCGTGTCGAAGCGGCGCGTGCGATAGGGCGGCGTGATGGCGCGGGCGACGAAATCGAGTGCGCCGAGCGCGGGGCCGACGCCCTGAGCGAAATACTCCGCCCAGTCGGGATGCTTGCTTGTCTGCGGCGCGGATATCTTCTTGCCGATCACGAGGCCTGTCTCCTCGAAGGTTTCGCGGATGGCGGCCATGGCGAGCGCGCGGGCGCGCAGCTCCGACGGCTTGCCGGACATGCGCACCATCAGCTTGCGGGCGACGGGTTCACGCAGATCCTGCGCCGGGCGGATGCGGCTGTCGGCGCGGTCGACGCGGCCGCCCGGAAAGACAAACTTGTTCGGCATGAATTTGTGGTTCGCGTGGCGCTGGCCCATCAGCACCTGCGGCGTCGCGCCGTCGCGGCGGACGATGATGAGCGTCGAGGCATCGCGCGGCCGCACGGCCTTGCCCTGCGTCGCCTCGCGATACTCCTGTTCGCGCGATTTCTTCGGATCGAAGATCGCCCCTTTGCCTGCGCTCATGATTCCGTCCCTGTTGTCGAATGCTTGTTGGGGACAGGATGCCTGCTCGGGCGCGGGAATGCCAGCCTGCGGAAAAAGGGCGCGGGTGACGCGGCGTCAGTCGTCTGTTTCGCCGCCGAAGCCGTGCATGCGCAGCGCCCATTGCCAGCCGACCACGGCGCCCTTGATGCGCGGCAGGAGCCAGAGCGAGAGCGCGAGCGTGAGCGATGGCCATATGACCATGTGGACCCAGATCTCGGGCTTCCATGCAAGTTCTGCCCAGAGCAGCATCGGCACGACGATGTGGCCCACGACCATGATGGTGAAATAGGGCGGGGCGTCGTCGGCGCGGTGATGATGCAGTTCCTCGCCACAGGACGCACATTCGTCCGCAACCTTCAGATACTTGCGGAATACATTGCCCTTTCCGCAAGATGGGCAGCGCCCGAAGAAACCGCGCAGCATCGAAGGCACGAGTGGCCGCGGGGCGGGCTCTGCCTGTTCGTAGATGCGTGTATCGGTCATATCCATGCGCGTACTCGTGTAGGGGGAAGCCCGTTTCATACCTGACAAAAATGGTCGGAATGGCGACAATAGAAAATGTGGCAGGTTGCCGCGTGGCAGAAAGTTACCGGCGGGAGCCTTTTCCCCTTGTCTGTTTCCCATATTTACCGCGTTTCGGGCCTGCTCTGCCTGAAGGCGCGCGGGATCGGCGGCCGGCGCGCTTGGGGGCCTCTCTGCCGCCTTCCAGAAGATCGAAGCGCAAGCCGCCGGTGACGGGC
>JAJLKS010000187.1:0-3554 GCA_033838765.1 Alphaproteobacteria bacterium | reverse complement strand
CAGGCTTGCCGGTCATCCCTTGTTCCAGCTCGACAGGCTGGCGAGGCTCGCGGCTTCGCTACCGGCCGATCGTGTCGAGTTCAACGGGCCGGTCGCGCCCAATCAGGACCCGAACCTGACCCCGTCCAACGGCATGACGCCCGAAGAGACCGTGCGCCGGATCGAGCAGGCGAAGTCGTGGATGGTTCTGAAGAATGTCGAATCCGACCCGGAGTACAAGGAATTGCTCGATGCCTGCCTCGATCAGGTGGCGGAGCAGACGGGCGGCCTGATGGGCGGCGCGCGGCAGCGCCAGGCCTTCATTTTTGTGACGTCGCCCGGCAATGTGACGCCGTTTCACTCAGACCCGGAACTCAATTTCCTGCTTCAGGTTCGCGGAAACAAGCGCATGTCGCTGTTCGATCCGTCGGACAGAGACGTCGTGAGTGCGGAGAACTCCGAACTCTATCCGGGCAAGCATCGTAATCTGCCATATGAGGATGCGTTCGAGGCAAAGGCCATGCATCAGCATATCGAACCCGGTGAAGGTATTTTCGTTCCCATCTTTGCGCCGCACTGGGTGCAGAACGGCAATGAAGTGTCGGTGTCGTTTTCGATCACGTGGCACACGGAAGAGACCGAAAGGCTTGTGAAGCTTTCCTATGTGAATGCCATGCTGCGCAAGTTCGGCATGCCGCAAGGTGAAGCGGGTGAGAGCCCGGTGTGGGATGATGTGAAGGTGGCGGCATACAACATGCTACGGCCGGTCTATGACGCGGTGAAACGTCTGGTCGGCGGGCGGCACAAGGCTCTCGCTCTCTTCTTTGGCAGGAAGGATGCGGCGGTAGCCGCAAGCTGACGCCGCGGCCTACCGCGCCGCCATCGTCTGGCGGGCCGCCTGCATCGGATATTCTTCAATCGGTTCGGCGCCGTACCGCTTGTAGCGCTGGAGGTTCACCTGCGTCAGCAGCAGCCCGACGCGACGGCTGCTGGCCGCTGCGAGAAGTTTCAGTGCCCGGGCGACCGATTTGCGGTCCGTGTCCGACCATTTCACTGCAAGCACCGTGATGTCGGCGAGCTTTGCGAGCACCTGCGCATCCGCAGCAGCGAGTGCGGAGGGTGAATCGATAATCACGTAGTCATAGGTCTGCTGGAGTGCATTCAGCACCCATTGCATCTGCGAGGATGCAAGCGCCGCCGTGGGGTTTGCGACAGGCGTTCCAGCCTGAATGACATGAACCGGACTTGCCGGATCCTTCCGGATGACGTGATGGAACGAGGCGCGGCCTATCAGAAGGTCCGCAAGTCCCGGGTGGCGGCTCATGCCGAGGGCATCCGGAACGGCCGGCATGTGCATGTCGGCATCGAGGATGATGGTTCGATAGCCGCCCATGGCAAAGACCCGTGCGAGGCTCACTGCCGTCGTGGTCTTGCCTTCGCCTGCAACAGACGATGTCACCAGGACAGTACGGGCGCGACGGTCGCCGATGCGCGCAAGCAATACATGCCCCTGCAGGGAGCGGATGCTCTCGGCAAACAATCCGGAGGGATCGTAGAGCACTTCATTTGCGGGCATGCGGCGGACCTTGCCGCTTTCGACTTCCGGTACGAGGCCGAGGAAAGGCATGCCGGTGGAGCGCTCGATCTGTTCGCCCGTCCGGAATCCGCGCTGAAACACTTCGATCAGAAATGCGATGCAAAAGGCAAAGATCAGCCCTGCAATCGTTGAGAAGGCAAGGGCGGACCCCACGCGCGGGAATGTCGGAGCGTTCGGTTGCTGGGCGCGAGACACGATCCGTGCATTCGATACCTGAGTGTCGGCCTCGGCGCGGGCATTCGCCTGCTGATAGCGGAGCAGGAAGGATTCGAGGAGCGCACGGTTGGTGTCGGCATCGCGCTGCAGGGCGCGAAGTTTCACTTCGTCCTGATTGAGCTGCCCCATGCGGCGCTGCAGACGGTCGAGGCTGGAGCGCAGGGAATTGACACGCGCTCCCGCCACGCGCGCCTCGTTTTCCAGCGCCTCGATGATCTTGTGCACGTCCTTCTGCACTTCACTTTCCAGATCGGCGAGGTTTGCCTGGGATTCCTGCATGCGCGGATGCGTCGGCAGGAGCGTCTCCGACATCTGGGCAATCTGGGCGCGCAGTTCGACTTCCTTCTGCCGAAGGTTCTGGATCAGCGGCGACTGAAGAACCTCGGCGGCGGTATTTACCGCGCTGCCGGACGCAAGCAGGGTGCGGGCATTGCCGAGCTTTGCCTGCGCGGCGGCGCGTTCCGCTTCCGCCTGGGAAAGCTGTGTGTTCAGTTCGGTGAGCTGCTGCTGGGGCAGCGTCGATCCGTTGGTCAGGAACAGGCCCGACTGGGCGCGGAAGGCCTCGACGGCAGCCTCCGACTCCTCGACCTTGATACGCAGTTCGCGGATCTGTTCGGCAAGCCAGCGTGTCGCCTCGGTGTTCACACCGGCGCGCTGCTCGACCTGCTGCGCGATATAGAGCTCTGCAAGCCGGTTGGGCACGATCGCGGCCATGCGCGGATCGGCAGAGGTGAAGACCACTGCAATGACCCGCGAATTCAGCTTCTGATATACTTCGAGGCGCGACAGCACGACATCGGTTATGACCTCGATATCGGTGGAAGGATTGCCGTCACGAATTCCGAATGCCACCGCAATGCGGCCAAGGAAGCCCGGCGCATTGAGCGCCGGATTGAATTCGGGGTTGGACGCCAGTCCGAGGTCGGTTATCAGGCGCGCAATGAGCGGGCGCGAGGTGATGATCTGGATTTCGCTGTTGAGCGTTTCCGCGTCCGGCAGAAGCGGCATGTTCTCGGCATCGAATGTCGAGATTTCGCCGGAGCGCGGGGAAATCAGGACTCGTGTTTCCACCGTATAGGTGGGCGTCACCGTCATCAGCCAGAAAACCGCGAGCGTCATGAAGCCGGCAAAGGCAAGCAGGATGATCTGCTTGCGGGCCCAGATGCCGCGCAGCACTTCCCACGGCGAGAGGTCGCCGATCGCGTTTTCGTCGGGCGCCGATCTGCGGCGGTCACCGAATGAGACGACTGGACTGGTCTGGTTTGCGTTCATGCCTTCCGCCCCGGCGCGCCAGCTTTGGGCAACGCCGCGTAAAATCCCGGCAGCAAGTAGACGGCTTTTAAGTAACGGAAGGCTTAACAGGACCGCCGCGAAGGCCTTGCGGCAGGCGGAAAGCTGCGGAATTCGGTACTGGCTTCGTCGGGAACGGCCTTGACGAGTTGCCAGAAAATTAACCCTTCCGGTCCTACCTTCGGACAAGCCATTTCTGCCCGGAGAATTGCGTCCATGAAGCTCCGTTCTGCTTTCATACTGATCGCGGCAGCCCTCATGCTGGCATCCTGCGCGGCACGAGGCGTGATTGCCGAACGTCCAGCACCAACAGAAGGCGACAGCTATCTGCTCGACACGGGCGACAAGCTTCGTATCACTGTGTTCGGGCAGGACGATCTCAGTGGCGAATATTCGGTGGATGGTACCGGTGCCATTTCGATGCCCTTGCTGCCGCCCATTTCGGCGCGTGGCCTGACCGCAGACGAGTTCG
>JAJLKS010000186.1:0-1080 GCA_033838765.1 Alphaproteobacteria bacterium | reverse complement strand
CAAGAAATTCAATGCGGACATGCCCGCCCGCGCCATGAGCAAGCTCTTCGAAATGGGCCCGGTCCGGACCCGCGCCGGCAATCCTGATATGCACCGGACGGTTCATCTGCGACGCCGCCTCTATCAGCGTCGAAACGCCTTTCAGCTTCCTCAGTTCGCCAATGAACAGGAAGTCGGCCGCAGCAGGATAGATTTGAACCGGTTCGAATTCGGCGCCGGAAACGCCGTTATGAATGACGGCGAACTCACCCTTTGGCTTTCCAATCTTGGCGATATAGGCGTCGCGGCTGAACGCCGACTCGAAAATCAGCCCGCCGGTGCGCGCACGCATGAGCCGTTCCGCGCCGTGATAGACCAGCCCCTCAAGGCTTGCTGCTTCGTAGTGCAGAGATCCGCCATGCGGTGTGTAGACGCGCAGGGTCTCTTCGGGCGCCGAAGCCAGACGCGCAATGAGCCCGCCCTTCGCTCCGTGACCATGCAAGACGCCGGGCTTCAACCGGCGGACCAGCCCGCCTACTTCACGGATATTTGCCATATCGCCAAGTCCCGGAAGACGGGACATCGGCATCACATGCAGGCCAAGTCCGCAATGATGCTCCAGACCGGCGAGGCGTTTCGCCGAAATGCCGTCATCCGGCGGCTCGGCACAGACAACCCCCGCCGCAATGCCTGCATCCTGTTGACCCACAACGAGGTCGCGCACATGACGAAACAGCCCGCCCATGGGCAGGCGCATCACATGCAGAACACGCTGCACCTCGCCATCGCCCTTCCGCGCGGCTGCCATCAGAAATACCGCTCGCGCACGAGAATTGTGTCGCCGGGCATGACCACTTCGGTGCTGTCCACGCCGAGCTCGACGATGCGGTCTCCGCGATTGCGCGTGATCGTGACACGGTCGACATTCGCCCGATAGGTAAACCCGCCCGCGATCGCCGCCGCGCTCTGAACGGTCATGCCGTTCACATAAGGGTATTGGCCCGCATTCCGGACTTCGCCAAGAATGAAGAAAGGCCTGAATTCCATCACCTGGATGCTGACATTCGGGTTGCGCAGCAGCTTTTCGCCCAGCTCCATCTC
>JAJLKS010000185.1:0-2470 GCA_033838765.1 Alphaproteobacteria bacterium | reverse complement strand
GGCCATGCCGCTGATCCTCGCCTTCGGGCCCTGGCCGATCCTCCTCGCAACGAGTCTGCTGCTGGCCATCTGGATCTATATCGGCGAAAGGCTGGCACGGAAGGTTCCGTAGCGTCGGGAAGGCGTCGTGCCGCCCCGGTTTGACGTCTCAGGCCCATGCGCCTATCACGAAAGGGTGATCCGCCTTGTCCGGCGGCCCCGTTTCGAGAGTTGAGATGTCCGATATTTCGCAAGCCCCGATTGAAAGCACCGGTCTCACCTATCCCTTCGACAGGGTGCCGGGGCCTGCGGAAACGATCGAGGTTGCGCCCGGCATCCAATGGGTGCGGATGCCGCTGCCCTTCCAGCTCGACCACATCAATCTCTGGCTGCTGGAAGACGGCGACGGCTGGGCGGTGGTCGATACCGGCGTTGCCTCCGACGAGGTGAAGGCGCTCTGGCGCGAGATATTCAAGACGGGGCTCGGCGGCAAGCCTGTGACGCGGGTTATCGTCACGCATCTCCATCCCGATCATGTCGGCCTTGCCGGCTGGTTCACGCGCAAATGGGGCATCGAGCTTTCGATGTCGCGCACGGACTTTTTGATGTGCCGCAACCTCGTGCTCGATACGGGCCGCGAGGCGCCGAAGGAAGCGCTCGACTTCTACCGCGCGGCAGGCTTCAGCGAGCGCGGGATCGAAAGCTACCGCAAGCGCTTCGGCGGCTTCGGCGAGCGCGTCTCGCGGCTGCCGGATATTTTCCGCCGTCTGCGCGAAGGCGATGAACTGACCATCGGCGGGCGCACCTGGCGCGTCGTCATCGGCTCAGGGCACGCGCCGGAGCATGTCTGCCTCTTCTGCGAGGAGGACCGCATTCTGATTTCCGGCGATCAGGTGCTGCCGCGCATTTCGTCCAATGTCAGCCTTCATCCGACCGAGGCCTACGAGAACCCGCTGGAAGACTGGATCGAAAGCTGCAAGCGGCTCCGCGCCACGCTGCCCGGCGATGTGCTGGTGCTGCCGGCGCATAACGAACCCTTTTACGGGCTCCACCAGCGACTGACGCAACTGATCGACGGGCACGAAGATGGGCTCGCAAAACTCCACGCCATGCTCGGCGAACCGAAACGCGCCATCGACGTCTTCCCCGCGCTTTTCAAGCGCAAGATCGGCCCGGAAGTCTTCTTCATGGCGACGGGCGAAAGCCTCGCCCATCTGAACTGCCTCCTCGGCCGCGGCCTCGCGACGGTAAGCCGCGACGAAAAAGGCGTGAACTGGTACCGCCGCGCGTGAAGGCCGTGCCCCGCCCATGCTAGGCTGATCTCATGCCGACCCTTCTCGTCACCCATGCCGCCTGTTTTGCCCATGAAACGCCGCCCGGACATCCGGAATGCGTGGACCGGTTGCGGGCTGTCCTCGGCGCGCTCGAAGCCGAGGAATTCATGCTGCTGGAGCGGGTGGAGGCGCCGCGCGCAACGCGCGAGCAGGTGGCCCGCGTCCATCCCGAAAGCCATATAGCGAGACTGGAAGAGATCGCGCCGCAGGAAGGCTTCCGCCGGATCGATGCGGATACCTCCATGTCGCCGGGCTCGCTGGAAGCTGCATACCGCGCGGCGGGGGCGGTGGTCTATGCGGTGGATGAGGTGATGGCGGGGAGGGCGCGCAACGGCTTCTGCGCCGTGCGTCCGCCGGGGCATCACGCGGAGCCCGCAACCGCGATGGGCTTCTGCCTGTTCAATAACATTGCCGTCGGCGCGCTGCACGCCCGCAAGGCGCATGGCTGCGAACGCGTGGCGGTGGTCGATTTCGACGTCCATCACGGCAATGGCACGCAGGCCGCCTTCGAGTGCGATCCCTCGCTTCTCTATATCTCGACGCATCAATGGCCGCTTTATCCGGGCACGGGCCGCGCGAGCGAGCATGGGCTTGGCAATATCTATAATCGCTGCCTGCCGCCGGGCGCGGGCTCGGAGGAATTCCGCGCCGCCATGTCCGATGCGGTGATCCCGGCGATCGAGCAATTCCGCCCCGATTTCATCTTCATTTCGGCGGGTTTCGATGCGCATATGGCGGACCCTCTCGCGAATCTCCGTCTCACCGAGGCGGATTTCGGCTGGGCAACGGCGGAACTCGTGAAGGCGGCGGACCGCCTTTGCCATGGCCGCGTTGTCTCGGCGCTTGAGGGGGGCTATGACTTGGAGGCGCTGGCGGCGAGCGCGCGGGCCCATGTCCGCGCCCTGATGCTCACCGCCTGAACCGACGCCCGAAGCTGCGAGGAGAACGACATGGCCGCCGCGAAAGCCGATGCTCACAAGGATATCGAGAAACTGAGCTTCGAAGAGGCGCTGGCGCAGCTCGAGAAGATCGTCTCCCAGCTTGAATCCGGCAATGCCGAACTTGAAAATTCAATCGAGCTCTATGAACGCGGCACGGCGCTGAAGGCGCATTGCGAGGCGCGGCTGAAGGCGGCCGAAGCCAAGGTCGAGAAGATC
>JAJLKS010000184.1:0-1500 GCA_033838765.1 Alphaproteobacteria bacterium | reverse complement strand
GACAGTCGCCGGGTCGATTGCGCTCAAGCGCGTAATGGATGCAAAACTCTCCGTGTCCTACAAGGGGCGCGGCGGGCTGATTTCCAGCGGCTATTCCCAAGGATATATCGACGACTTTCCTGAGCTGCGCGCTCAGGCCGAACACATCGCGCGCTCCATCGGCAGCCATGGCCCCCTGAACATTCAGGGGCGCGTGCGCGACGGCGTTCTGGTACCCTTCGAGATCAATCCACGATTTTCGGCATCGACCTATCTGAGGGCATTGGCCGGCTTCAATGAGGCCGACATCATGTTGCGCTTCATGGCGTATGGAGAGCGGCCCGGGCCGCTGCACATCAAGCGCGGCTGGTATCTCCGCAGCCTGACGGAAACCTTCGTGCCTGACAAAGAGATCAAATGACGGTCCGCTGGATCACACCGCGCCTTGGCACGGCGCCCGCCAGCACGCTTCAGGATATGCCGGGGGCGCATATTGCCGATGTTCGCGACCTCGTGGATCGCGCGGGCAATCCACCGGATGAAATCCGTCAGCTGATCGCAAGCGCAGCCGCCGCGCTCTCCCGCGGCGAAACGACAATCGTTTGCTGCGATCACGGCGTCTCGCGCAGCAACGCCGTGGCGGCGGGAATTCTCTCCGAGGCGGAGGGCATACCGCTCGGTGAGGCCGTTCGCAGGGTCATGGAGGCAACCGGCGAGACGGAAATCCGCCCGGATGTCATCGGCGCCGTTCGCCGTGCGCTTGCAGGCGGGCAAGGCGAGCGGCAGGCAATCTCTGGGGAAAGATGGCTTCTCACAGGTGCAAGCGGGGCGCTGGGCGGCCTTGTCCGCAGGACGGCGCCAGCCGGCATCGAACTGGTGAGCCCCGGGCGTACCGAACTCGACCTCCTCGCCGGGAGCGCCACCCTCTGCCTTTACGCCGAGGAACATGCAATCACCCGCATTCTGCATTTTGCCGCGCCCAGAATCGGCAACACCAATCGTGCGCTTGGCGATGCGCTGGTGATGTTGCGCTCGGTGCTCGAGGCGTCGTCACAGCTTCAGGTTCCCGTGTTGATGCCTTCGCGCTGGGAAGTCTTTGCCGGCTATGCGGGAGAAATGCGCCGCACGACCGAGGAGACGCCGCTGCGCCCCATGGGCTTGCTCGGCGAAACCAAGTTTCTCTGCGAGACGCTTGCCGGAGAGTGGAACCGTGCGGGCCGGTCGGAGGTTCTCATCCTTCGAAGCGGCCTTGTGTTCGGTGGGACAATAGCGCCCAATTTCATGCGCCATTTCATCCGCAAGGCCCGGTCGGGCGAGCCAATCGTCACCCACAAATATGAAAACGGCGCACCCCATCTCGATATGATTGCGGCGGCAGACTGGGCCGACGCCTTCTGGCGTCTGGTTCGCCACGCGCGGAAGGGCCTCTACCAACTCGGCGGTGGAAGCCTGCTCAGCACCCCGCAAATCGCCCGCATCGTCGCCACAGCAACAAAGACCGGCGTTCCGGTGAAGGAGCTT
>JAJLKS010000183.1:0-1928 GCA_033838765.1 Alphaproteobacteria bacterium | reverse complement strand
GCATTGTCGGCCTCGGCGCCATCGGCCTGAAGATTGCCAAACGCCTCGAAGGCTTCGAAACGGAAATTGCCTATACCGGTCGCGGCGAGAAGCCGGGTGTGCCCTACCGCTATTTCCGCTCTGCACTCGACCTCGCCACCTGGGCGGACACGCTGATCCTCGCCCATCGCGCCGACGAGACGAACCGCCATCTCGTGAACGCCGAACTCCTGAAAGCCCTCGGCCCCGAAGGCCATGTCATCAACATCTCGCGCGGCTCCGCCATCGACGAGGACGCGCTGATCGACGCACTGAAAATCGGCACCATTGCAGGTGCAGGTCTCGATGTCTTCGAGAACGAACCTGCGCCCCGCGCCGATCTCGTCAGCCTGCCCAAAATTGTGGTGATGCCCCATCTCGGCGGAGGCACGTCCGAAGCCATCGTTGCGATGGGCGATGCCGTGATCGCCAATCTCGATGCCTTTTTCGGCGGCAAACCATTGCCGAATCCGGTTCTTCCCGGCTGAACAAAAGTGGACTTAAGTCCACTTTTGGCTGGTGTCGTCTTTGCCGCAGGCATAACCTTCCTGAAAACGCATTGGGAGGAACCGATATGCATGATCTCGTCATCCGCGGCGGTCTCGTCGTCGACGGCACCGGCGCCAAAGGCCGCGTGGCCGACGTGGCGATCGACAATGGCCTCGTCACCGAAGTCGGAACCGTCGCCGCAAAGGGCAAGCGCGAGATCGATGCAACGGGCCTCGTCGTCACGCCGGGCTGGGTCGATATCCACACCCATTACGACGGCCAGGTCACCTGGGACCCGCTCATCTCGCCCTCCTGCTGGCACGGTGTCACCACCGTCGTCATGGGAAATTGCGGCGTCGGCTTCGCGCCTGCAAAGCCCGACAAGCACGACTGGCTGATCGAACTTATGGAAGGCGTCGAGGATATTCCGGGTGCTGCGCTAGCCGAAGGCATCCAGTGGAACTGGGAAACCTTCCCTGAATATATGGACAGCCTCGACCGGCAGCAGCGCGTGCTCGACGTGGCGACGCAGGTGCCGCATGGCTCCGTCCGCGCCTATGTGATGGGCGAGCGCGGCGCGCGCAACGAGGCGGCAACCGATGAAGACATCGCCGCCATGGCGAAGATCGTCGAGGAAGGCATCGCCGCTGGCGCGCTAGGCTTTTCCACTTCGCGCACCATGCTGCATCTCTCGAAGGACGGCGAGCCCGTGCCCGGCACCTTCGCCAACAAGGCGGAACTCATGGGCATTGGCCGCGCGCTTGGCGCTGCAGGCCATGGCGTCTTCGAAATGGCCTCCGACATGACGCCGGCGGAAGAAGAGTTCAACTGGATGAAGGAGCTTTCCGCAGAAACTGGATTGCCCGTCACCTATGCGCTGCTGCAATCGCCGGTCGATGCCGACAAGTGGCGCCACATGCTCGCGCTCACCGACGAGGCGCGCAAGCAGGGCGCGAATGTCACGGCGCAGATCGCCTGCCGCCCGACAGGCATGGTGCTCGGCTGGCAGAGCACGGTACATCCCTTCATCACCTATCCCGCCTACCGCGAGATCGCAGGCCTGCCCTTCGCGGAGCGGCTGGAAAAACTGAAAGACCCGGCGGTGAAGGCGCGCATTCTTGCCGGCAAGCCGCGTGAAATGGGAACGCTCGGCGCGATCCTCACACAAGGCTATGACCGCATGTTCCGCCTCGAACAGGGCGAGACGCTGGACTATGAACCTGCGGCAGAAGACAGCGTCGCCGCGCAGGCAAAGCGCGAAGGCCGCAACCCTGCCGAGATCGTTTATGACATGCTGATGGAGAAGGACGGCCGCGGCTATATCTACCTGCCGCTGCTGAACTATGCGCGCTTCAACTTCGATCATATCCACGAAATGATGCAGCATCCGGCGACAGTGCTGTGCCTGTCGGATGGCGGCG
>JAJLKS010000182.1:0-8382 GCA_033838765.1 Alphaproteobacteria bacterium | reverse complement strand
AAACACAGGCTACCTCCGATTATCCCTTGCGGGACAGGAAACTGAAGAGCGACGAGCGGGTGGGCCTCGGCGCGCGGGCCTCACGGCCGCAAAGTTCGCGCGCGAGAAAGCGGAAGCCATCCGCCGTCTTGCCCTTGGGTTCGAGCTCCTCGACCATCTGGCCGTTGTTCGCGGCGGTCCCGAAGAGGCCCGGATTGAAGGGAAGAACCAGCGTCGCATCGGTGCCAACGGCCTCCGCGAAATCCTTGACCGGGATTTCAGGGCGCTTCGGCATGCCGACCTGGTTGAGAACGATATGCGCAGCATTGTCGTTCGGACGGGCCTGCCGCGTCAGATCCAGAATGTTCTTCGCGTTGCGCAGGCTGGCGAGATCGGGCGTTGCGGTGATGACGATTTCATCGGCCGCGAGCAGCACCTTCTTCGTCCAGGGCGCCCAGACATGCGGCAGATCGACGATCACGCAGGGAACGCCTTCGCGGACGATATCGAGCACGGTTTCGCAGCTGTCGCCATCCATCTCGAAATCGCGGTCGAGCACGGCAGGCGCCGCAAAGAGGCTCAGCCGGTCCGAACATTTGACGAGCAGACGGTCGAGCAGCACGTCGTCTAGGCGCTCGGGCGCCGTCAGCGCATCGGCAATGCCCTGTGCCGGGTCCTGATTGAAGTCGAGACCGGCGGTGCCGAAGGGCAGATCGAGGTCGGTGATGATGACGTCTTCATCCATTCCTGTCGAAATGCACCAGCCGACATTATGCGCGATGGTGCTGGAACCGGTGCCGCCCTTTGCGCCGATGAAGGCGATGGTACGGCCGATGGGCGGCGCATCGGGATCGACATAGAGGCGGGAGATTGCCTCGATGACGCCCATCGGATGAAGCGGCGCCACGAGATATTCGTTCACGCCCTGGCGCATCATTTCGCGGTAGAGCGAGACGTCGTTCATGTGGCCGATCACGACGACCTTCGTGCCGGCATCGCAGACTTCGGCAAGCGAACCGAGCTGGCCGAAAAGTTCGGCGCCTGTGGCGCGCGTCTCGACCATGATGAGGTTCGGCGTGGCCGACTGCTGATACTGCTCGATGGCGGCGGGAATGCCGCCCATATGCACAGTCAGATGCGCCTTGGCGAGACGGCGGTCTTCGCCCGCCCGCTGGATGGCGGCACCGGTGCCCGGCTGTTCGCAGAAGGCATGACTGGTGATGCGCGGCACCGGCTTCATGACGGCAAGCGATTCGCCGGCCGCCCCCGGCGCGGCAGGCGCGGCGGCCGGCATTGGCGGCGCCTCGACTTCGAGTTCGGGGTCCTTGCGGGCCAGATTGCTCATTGACTTACCTCGCTGACGGCACCGGAGTCCTGCGCGCCGCGTGTGGTCGCGGTCGGCTCGCCCGCGCGGTACTTTTCAAGCACCGTGTTGCGGCGGCCGGGATCGGCGGGGCCCATCGGACGCGGACCGAGAAGGTCCGCCGGATTTGCGACCATGGCCGCAAGATTGTTCTGCGTCGCGCAGCCATGGTTCGGCATGAGTCCGTTCGACGGATCGAAGCCGGCATCCTGCGTCCAGTTTCCGCAGGCGGTCGGCCGCGCAACATACTGCTTGAAAGAGAGGATCAACGGCGCGGAGGCGTCGGCCCCCGAGGCGCGATAGGGAGTATAGGCGAGATCCGTGGCACCGACGCCGTTCTCGCCGAGGAGATCGCGCACATCGCTCAGCGCCACCGTGGCCGCGCCCGCATTGGGCGAGCCGGACGGCGTCGAGATCGTCAATGCGCCCTGGCCGCGCTGGCGATAGTCGGCGGCGAAGGCCTCGATGGCGGCGCGGTCAGACGGCGACAGGCCGGGCTGGCCGGGAACGACGCCGACATTGAGCGTCGAGACATCCGTCTCGACCGTGATCGGGTGCGTGTAATTGGCGCCGAATTCGGCATTCTCTGCGCCATTGAAGCCGCAACCCGCGAGGCCCGCGGAAGCCGCGAGTGCGAGCGCGCGAAGCGCGTTCATGCCGGTGAGCCCTGTCATCGTTTTCATCTTCTGCACCTCAATCAACAACAAAGCCGACGGGGCCCTGGAGCGACTTGTCGCCCGCCGCGGCACCGCGCGCACCATAGGTTGCATTCAGGCGGCCCATGAGAATGGTGTCCATATCGCCCGCCGGGGCGAAGCCGTCTGTCGGCAGCACGAGCTTGTCGCGCGAAGTCGGATCGACCAGATAGGGCGTCACGATCACGACGAGTTCGGTTTCGTTCTTCTGATAGTCGCGGCTGCGGAAGAGCTGGCCGAGGACGGGAACATCCTTTGCGCCGGGCACGCCATCGATGTTCTGGCGCGTCGAGTCCGACAGGAGGCCGGCCATGACGAGCGAACCGCCGCTCGGCAGTTCAAGCGTCGTTTCCGCACGGCGGACCTTCAGGCCCGGTACGGTGACACCGCCACCGCCCGCACCCTGAATGACGAAGGCACCGTCGGAGGAAAGCTCGCTCACTTCCGTCGATATCTTCAGGCTGATGCGGCCTTCGCTCAGCACAACCGGCGTGAAGTTGAGGCCGACACCGAAGGGCTTGAACTCGAGCTGCACATTGCCGTCGCGGTCGCGCGAGGTCGGCACGGGGAACTCGCCGCCCGCGAGGAACTTCGCCGACTCGCCGGAAATGGCGGTCAGGTTCGGTTCGGCAAGCGTCTTCAGGATGCCGTTGCGCTCCATCATGCGAAGCGCGGCGTCCACACTGCCGTCATTGCCGGTGACGCCCGTGCCTTCCGTCGAGAGGCCGCCAAGCGAGCGGCCCTGAACGCTGAAGGCATTGGAGGTTGCAAGGCGCAGCGCGAAGTCGCCGAAGTTTGCGGCCGTCGAGAGATCGACGCCAAGCTGCTTGATGACGTTGCGCTGCATTTCGGCAACCGTCACCTTGAGCATGACCTGGTCCTTGCCCTCGATGCCGAGCATATTGAGCACGTTCTCGCGGTCGACGCCGATATAGCGCGCGGCGAGATCATGGGCGCGGTCCGCTTCGGTTGCGCTTGCGACCATGCCGGAAAGGACGACGTGATCGTTGATCGATTCCGCGTCGATGCGCGCCTTGGGGAAATACTGGCGGAGCGTCTGGCGAAGCCCGGTAAGGTCGCGCGCGACGCGGATTTCAAGGTTCAGAATCTGCTGGCCCGCCTCATTGAAGAAGAAGGCATTGGTCTGGCCGACAGCGAGGCCGATCAGATAGGTGCGGCGGTTGGTACGGACGACCGCATCCACGATTTCGGGATTAGAGACGAGCACGTCTCGCGCCGCCACCGGCAGTTCGACGATTGCCGCCTTGTTGAGGCCGAGCACGATGCTGCGCGAGGACTGGCCACTGCCGCCCTGATCGATCTTCACGAGCCTTGCATCGCCCGCAAGCGCGAGTTCGGCCGGCATCATCGCCATCGAGACGGCGCAGAAGACCACCGCTGCATGACGCGAAAGGCGCGCGAGGCCCGATTTCAGCGTGTTCCACATGGTGTTCATGCCCTGCCTCATCACCTACTTCACACGCACAGACTGCGCGACGCCGTAGCGCACGATTTTCACGACCGAGCCGCCTTCGCGGTCCGCTGTTCCGGCTTCGGCATCCGCCACATCCTTTTCGCCCATGCTGCGGAGCGAGAGTGCGAGCCGGCTTTCATTGGAGGCGACCGAGACGAGTTCGACCTGGGCCGGTGTGAGTTCCAGCGTCGCGGTGCGTCCGACGACGACCTGATCGCCGGTTTCGCTGAACCGCTGATCGATGGCGAGCACGCGAACATTGCGCAGCACGGTCTGGCCGCGATTGACATCGACGAGATCGACACGGTCGTTCGGCAGAATGAAGCCGCCCGCGCTGGTCTGCGGCGTGATCTCGACCGCAATGGCCCGCATGCCGGGCTCGATAAGCGCGGACATGAAGCCCGCGCCAGAGAGATTGATGAGCTTTTCGGCGGTGACGGGCTCGCCCGCGAGCAGCGCTGAGCGCGCGACAGCGCCGGTATATTCCTCGAGCGCCGCGGGGCGCGCAGTGCGGGAGATATATGAAGGGTTCATGGCGGCATCCGGCCAGCGCTGCCAGCGCAGGTCGCCGGACGATGCCCGCTGGCCGAGCTCGAGGTTGCGACCCGCGACAAGAACTTCCGTCGTCGGTTCCTCGATCTTTTCGACAACTGCCTCGGATTTCGGCGATGTCATCAGCCCGCGTGCGAGAAGCGCCGCGAGGCCCGCGGCGACGACCGCCAGAACCAGAACTCCAATGCGTGCGGCGTTCACTTGCCCAATCCTTTCATTGTCCATTGCCGGAACTGACGTTCCGCAATGTCATTGCATCATGCGGCGCGCGATGCCGCCTCAAGCCAGACGCTGTGCTGAAACATCCAGAGCCCGCCAAGGCCCAGCGCAACGCCATAGGGAATGCCCGCTTTCCGGTCGTGCAGCCGTGCAATCCATTCGTTGCGGAAGAGCGCAGGCGGCAAAGGCATAGTCCGGAACCAGAGAAGTAGAAGCGTCAGGGCACCACCGAGAAGGGAGGTGACCAGCAGATAGCCAAGCAGTTCGCTCCAGCCGAGCCAGAGCGCGATCGCCGCGACGAACTTCGCATCGCCGCCACCGATCCAGCCAAGGCCGAACATCGCCATGCCGGCAACGAGCATCGCCGCGCCCGCCGCAAGATGAAGTCCCGCTTCCTGCCAGCCGAGCCCCGAAAAGGGCACAAACAGCAGGAAGGCCACCGCGAGCGCGGCAGTCAGCATGTTCGGGATGGTCATGGTCGTCAGATCCCAGATCGCGCCGAAGATCATGGCGAGCGGGAAAATGGCGAGGACGAGATAGCTCATCACGAGAGATGCCCGGTTTCCTACAAGGGCGATGCCGCCCAAGCGCCAGGCGGCCCCATGCCTCCTCGCGCCTTCCGATACTGGGCAAAGGACCGTAAATTTGAGGTAAAGAGCGGCCCGAAATGAGCCGAATTGCAGGATTTGTCCCGGGGCCCGGGATTTGCTGTGCGTCTGCGGGGAAAAGGCATGGGCACAGGACCAAAAGACAAAGCCGCCAGCGCATAAACGCTGACGGCTTTTCATTTCGCGATGCCGGGCCAATGCCCGGTACACCGGGCCGGCTTAGCCTTCGCCGCCCAGCGCG
The DNA here is from genome assembly GCA_033838765.1 of Alphaproteobacteria bacterium. GTDB lineage: Bacteria > Pseudomonadota > Alphaproteobacteria > Parvibaculales > Parvibaculaceae > Parvibaculum. The sequence continues at coordinate 3,251 of JAJLKS010000182.1, read as the reverse complement.
GTTGCGATGGTCTCGAACGTGGCCTGCACGCTGTCACCGATCGTACCGACGGCAACCACGATCACGACCGAGATGCCCGCGGCGATCAGGCCATACTCGATGGCGGTCGCGCCGGACTCATTCTTCAGAAACGACTTGAGAAACTGGCCCATGAAAAGCCTCCTTGAACCTTGACTGTCGACAGCACCACCCTCTGACCCCTGCCGGGCAAAGGGAGCCCCTTCGGACTGATGACGACCCTACCGGACCTCTGTTACCCAAACGCTAACGATTACTCGCAATTTCTCTCTCTGTTTAGACAATTTTCCAGACATTTCGAGAATAGCTTTCTCGATTACTGTATTTATTCCGGATTTTCTTTATTCATTTGGTTTACCGGCGTTGAAACACCCGCCAGCGCGTTCAGAGAAGGGTTAATCCGGGGTTAAAGCAGGACCAATGCTGGCGCATGACAGGGCAAGCAGGCATGCGCACCGCTCGTCTGTTGCATCGAATAAAGGGTATTCGCGTCAGGCCGGCTCGCACAGGGCGCGGAGCCTCGCCTCATCCGCCACGATCAGGCCGGGATAATCGCGAAGCGCAATCCCGTCGCGGACGAGTTCGGCAATCGCGCGGGCCACGGTTTCTTCCGTCGTGTCTACCCGGGCCGCCAGTTCGCGGTGACGGGGCAAGCGGGCGATGCGCAGGCACTCCTGGCCTTCGCCATCGCGGAAGGGCTCGGCAAGGGCCAGCAATTCGCCATAGACGCGCTGGGCGCCCGTGCCTTCGGTTGCACCGCTTTCGGGTGCGCCGGTGACCTCCTTTGCGCGAAGCAGCCGGGCATACTGGCAAAGAAGGGCGCGGGAAACGGATTCCTCACGCGAAAGCAGCTCCATGAACCGGCTTGCCGACAATGTGGCGACGAGGCCCTCTTCGCGGGCAATGACGGAGAGACCCTCTTCCGCAACGCCGAAGACACCCATTTCGCCGAACTGGCCGCCGGCATTCACATCCGTAAAGAAGATACGGCCCGCAGCGCCCGCGCTACGCGCAAGACGCACGCTGCCCGCGACGACGAATGTGACGCCGTCGAGTTCACCGCCCTGATCGAGATTGACGAGGATTTCGCCGCGGCCCACGGCGCGCCAGTCGCATTCGGCGGCAAGGAGCGCCAGTTCGCGCGGCGGGAGAGCGGACAATATGCCGATACCGGCAAGCGTTTGCGCCTGGCCTGCCGCATTCCGGCCCTGCACCACATTCTGCGCCATTGCTTGCTCCCTGAACGACCGGGGCAAGATTAGGCGGCAGGCGTTTAATCCCCCGTTAATGCGGGCGGGCAGTGCCACGCACGGTCAACATATCCTTTACCTGTTGGGCGCTACTGTCGGCACAGCAGTCCCTCTCCGGACCATCTGAAATCGCGCGCCACGCGCCCCGACATTAGCGGCTGGAACATGCGTAACGATCAGACAAGCAGGAAATCCGCAGGCACCGCCAAGGCGCTGGCGCTTGGCGCCGGCATGGCCGTTCTGGCGATGACCGGTGCTGCCGCATCCGAATTCAAGGTGCCGGTGAACGAGACGAAGCCGCTGCATCTCACTGTGCCGGTGGCAACGGTGATGATCGGCAATCCTGCCGTCGCCGATGTGTCGGTCGAAAGCACCAAGCTCATCTATGTCATGGGCCGCAACTACGGCACCACGAATCTCATCGCGCTCGATGCCGATGGAAAGACCATCGTCGAAATGAAGCTGAGCGTGACGGCGCAATCCGCTTCCGCCGTGACACTGACGCGGGGCACGGGCCAGCTCTCCTACAACTGCTCGCCGCGCTGCGAACGCGTACCGGTGATCGGGGACAACCCGGACTCCTTCGAGGCACTGATGCAGCAGGCGGCCAGCATGAACGACGCCAAGTCCGGCGCAAGCGGCGGCGAGGCCGCAGCCAGCGGCACAGGCACCATGCGCTGACAGAAGACGCATCTCAACGAAAAGGCCGCCCAAGGGCGGCCTTTTTTGTTGCGGCTTCAGAACTGCACCATGCAGCCTTACTTGCTGAGGCGGAGGTTCGACAGCGCCTGGGCAATCGACTTGAAGACGTCGGTGAGGTCGGCCGCCGTGTTCACGCTGTAATACATGCCCGGATTGGTGGCGCAGTTGCGCAGCAAGGTCGCGTTGCCGTTGACTAGGCGAACGGTATAGACCTGAATGCCCGCGTTGCGGATATTGTTACAGACCAGCGCCGTGCGCGCATCGACGCCGGGGCAATCGGAACTGCCGTTGCAGCTGCCGATGCCCTGTCGATAATAGGTGTTGTCGCCATCGGTGAGATAGACCATCACCTTGTCGATTTCGTCGGGGTCAGCCACGGCAGCATTCGACAGGATCGCGCCGTTCGTCAGCAGTTGCCAGCCCCAGGCGAAGCCGATGGTCGTGTTGGTTGCACCGCCCGCCTGCATGTTGTCGATTTCGCTCTTGAGCGAGGAGAAGTTCGTCGACAGCGGAACGACAGGGCGCAAGCTGCAATTGTTGTTGTATGTGTTGTTGCTGTTTGCAGGAAACTTGGTTGCGTTGTTTGCAGTCGGCACCGAAACCGAGACGTCATAGTCTTCGTCCCGATCCACGACGCAGCCCTTCCAGCCGGACTTCGAGACCGTGCGCTCATCGACGCATGTTATCTTCGGGTTCCACCAGGACCCCGTATTGGTGCATTCGGGAGAATGCTCCCATGTCCATTTCAGCCAGCTCGCATCCTTGTTCGCGGTCCCGACATTGACGTCCGTCGAGAAAGGAACGATGCCGATGCGAACGTCGCCGGGGGTAACGGCGGCAGCGGATACGGTGTCGATCAGATCCTTTGCCGCGGCCTTCAGAACGGTCAGGCGTCCGCCCGAATTCATCGATCCGGTATTGTCGAGCACAAGGACCACTTCGAGCTTTTTGCCGTGGCGCATGACCTGCGAGACAGCGACGACATCGAGCGACTTGATGCCGACAAGGCCCATCATGACGGTCGGGAGCTCCGCGGTGACCGATATGTCGACGGTCGTGAGGCTGTCGGAAACCGTGACCACACCCGGCACGCCGAGAATTTCTTCCGGATAGTTCGCGTCGAAATAGGCCTGGGCAATCGCCTGCACTTCTTCGCTCGACAGACCGGACGCCGTTCCGACCGCAAGGGCTGCCGCATCGAGCGCAGCCTTGAGGCGCGTTTCGACGATATAGGCTCTTGAAATGTCGACGGAGGCGGCGGCGGCGATTGCGATCGGCGTC
>JAJLKS010000181.1:0-4301 GCA_033838765.1 Alphaproteobacteria bacterium | reverse complement strand
TCGCGGTATGAACGGCCTTCAGCCCGTCCAGCATCTTCTTCATGCCGGAAGAAAGCGTTTCATAGGCGAGATACTGGTTCGCCCAGAGCGTGTCGCCGCCATAGGGCGGGATTTCCTTCGCATAAAGGATCGAACCGAGGGCGGGCTCCTCAAGGAACGACATGTCGGAGTGCCAGCCGCCGCCGAAATTGATGCGGTCTTCCGGTTCCTTGACGATCTGCATGATTTCCGGGTGGCCATCCATGCCCTTCACATATGGGTGGATGTTCAGCGTACCGAAGCGGCGGCCAAAGGCCTTGTGCTGGTCATGCGTCAGGTGCTGGTCGCGGAAGAAGATGACGACATGGTCGAGGAAGGCCTGATGGATATCGTCGAAGGTTTCGTTGGACAATTCCTTCGACAGGTCCACGCCCTCGATTTCGGCGCCGAGCGCGCCGGAAATCGGCTTTACGGTGATGGTCTTGTATCCCATGTCAGGCCCCCCTCGTCCGGTCAGGCGGTTGCCTTCTGGAATGCCGGGCGGCTGCCGAGGCGGCCGAAGTATGCATTCACGTTCTTCAGGCCGTCGCTCAGCAGGCCGAAGAGTTTGCAGAGCAAGAGGTCGTAGCCGAGCATGATATCGGCGGCGGTGAATTCCGATCCGCAGATATAATCCTTGCCTGCCAGTTCCTTTTCGAGAATGGCGAGCATCTTCTGCGTGCTCTCGACCGCCTCTGCGGCGACCTGCGGAATGCGCTTGTCCTCCGGGCGGATGAAGGAATGCTGCGCGATATTGCCGATCGGCACCATCATCGTCGCTTCGGCGAAGTGGAACCAGTGGAGATAGTGACCGCGCGCGGCGCTGCCGGGCTTCGGCTCCAGCCTGCCGTTCCCGTGCTTTTCCAGAAGATATTGAAGAATGGCGCCGGACTCGTTCAGCACAAGGCCGTCATCGTCGATGGCGGGGACCTTGCCGAGCGGATGCACCGCCAGATATTCGGCCGACTGGAGATCGGCGGGCGAGAAGTTCAGCACTTTCGCTTCATAGGGAATGCCGAGCTCCTCGCAGAGCCAGACGACGCGGACCGAGCGCGTATTCTTCGCGTGATAGACCTTGAGCATGACGTCTCCCTTCATGCGCCTCTTGCGGGCGCTGTCGATTTCGCTCCTTTCACTCTAGCGGAGACGGGCGGCGCCCGCGAGAGGGCGCGCGGGGAAAAAGCCGGTCGAGCGTTGCCGCGAAGGCTGGCAGGAAGAAGATCGCCGCCACCATGTTCGCAAGGAACATGAAGGCGAGCAGTATGCCCATATCGGCCTGCAGCTTGAGACCGGAAAAGGCCCAGGTGGAAACACCGACCGAAAGCGTGAGGCCTGTGAAGATGACGGCGACGCCGATCTGCTTCAGGGCAAGCGGGTAAGCCTCCGCCATCGGCTTGCCTTCATCGAGCCAGGTTTGCAGGCGGCTATAGATATAGAAGGCGTAGTCGACGCCGATGCCGGTTGCGAGCACGAGGACGGGCAGCGTCGAGACCTTGAGGCCGATATCGAGTGCCGTCATCAGCCAGTAGCCGAGGAAGGTGGCCATGAGAAGCGGCATGCAGCAGCATATGATGGCGCGCCAGTCGCGATAGGCGAGGAAGACGAGCACCACGATGACGGCATAGACCCAGGCGAGCATGGGCAGTTCGCTCGCCTCGATCACATCGTTCGTTGCCGCCATCACGCCGACGCCGCCCATGGCGAGGCGGAAATTCACATCCGTGCGGGCAAGCGCCTCCCGGTCTGTGGAGCGGAAGTCCTCGACCGCGGATATCACGCGCTCGATCGTGTCCGCCTTGTGATCGTCGAGATAGATGATGACCGGCAGGATGGTGCAGGCTTCGTTCAGAAGGCCGCTGGACGGCTCATAGATCGAGGTCGTCTGGATGAGGTCGGTTTCGGTGCGCGGCAGCGCCACCCATCGCAGATTTCCCTCGCGCCAGATTGCCGCCGTCTCGCGCGCGGAAAGGGCGAGCGACTGCACCGAGTTCACGCCCGGCACGTTGCGCATGGCCCAGGAAAAGCGTTCGATGAGGCGCATGGTCCTGTAGTCGATGCAGGCATCGGCCGGTGTTTCCGTGACAACGATCAATGCATCGGCGGAGATCGAGAAGCGGCTGACGATCTCGGCGATATCGCGGTTGTAGCGCGAGGAGGGCCACAGTTCCGAAAAGCCCTCGGTGAGGTCGCCGATGTGGCGATTGCGCGTTTCATGGACCGCTGCGGCGAGCAGCGCAACGAAGACAACCAGCGTGAATGCCGCAGGGATGGGGTTTGCAACGCGTCCGAGAGCGCCCATCACCTTCTCGCGCGAGCGGCGCAGGCGGGCGAAAGTCGCAGCATAGTCCTTGTCCGCCGGAAGATAGGATGCGACGAGCGGCAGCATGATGAGGTTCGTCACGATCTTCAGCGCCACGCCGAGCCCGGCCATGATGGCGAGATCCTGGATGACCTCGATCGGGATGAGATAGAGCGTGCCGAAGCCGACGAGATCGGTGATGAGGGCGAGCGATCCCGGCACCAGCAGACGGCGGAATGTTGCACGGGCGGCCTCGTCGGCGCTTCTGCCCTCGCTCAGTTCGCTGCCGATCAGGTTTATCTGCTGCACGCCGTGGCTGACGCCAATGGCATAGACGAGGAAGGGAACGAGCACGGCGAGCGGGTCGAGACCGCGGCCCATGAGGTAGAGCAGGCCGAACTGCCAGACGAGGGAGACGAGCGAGCAGAAGACGGCGAGAAACGTAAGCTGCGCGGAGCGCGAATAGATGAAGACAGATAGCGTGGTCAGCACGAAGGCGAGGATGAAGAAGATCATAACGTCGCTTGCGCCATCGGCAATGTCGCCGATGAACTTGGCGAAGCCGACGATCTGGATTTCGATGGTCTCGTCCTCGAATTGCTGCCGGATCTGCGTTTCGAGTTTCGCTGCGAGATCGAGATAGTCCAGTTCCTCGCGCGTCAGAGGGTCGATTTCCTGCAGTTCGGCCATGACGAGCGCGGCGCGATGATCGTTCGAGACGAGGAAGCCTTCATGCTTGCCGTTCAGGGCGCGGTCGCGGATCGTTTCGACATCGGCATCCGTGATCGTGGTGACGGTTACGCCTTCGGGGATCACGGGGTATGCGTTGATGCCGTCTTCGGTGTTTTCGGTCACGCGTGTCGTTGTCGACCAGAGCGAGCGCACCGTGGTGCTGCGTACGCCGGGCAGGAAGGTGAGTTCTTCCGTGACGGCCTGCAAGCGGCGCATGAAATCCGCATTCCAGATCGTGCCTTCGCGCGCCTTGACGGCGACGAGCACGAGATTGGCGCCGGGCACCTCGTTTTCATATTTCAGGAATGTCTGGACATATTCATGTCCCGTGGGCACCTGCTTCAGGAAGCCTGCTTCCATACGCAACTGCACGGCGTACCAGCCCATTGCGAGCGTGAATATCGCAAGCGCCAGCAAGATGAGCGCCCGCGCCTTGAAGACGACGAACTCGACAGCGTTCACAGAAACTCCCCCTCGCATCCCTCCGGTTTTCACATTCTGCCTCTTTCGCCCCGCAACGAAACCGCCGATTTGGCTGGCCGCGGCGCGGGAATTGGGTCAGGATTAGTAAAACCGTGTTACAAAGTTGGGGGGAGGAATATGCGTTTGTCAAAGCGTATCTGTGCGTCTGCAGCCGTAATGATGCTGTTTGCGGGGGCGGCATCGGCGGGGGTTCCTGCGGCGCAGGTCGAAAGACTCGGCGCCGATCTGACGCCGATGGGGGCGGAGAAGGCCGGCAATGCCGACGGTTCGATCCCGGCCTGGGAGGGCGGTCTTTCGAGCGTTCCCAAGAATGTGTCGTGGATGCCGGGCAGCGGACACTACAACGATCCTTTTGCGGACGATCGGGCGATCGCCACGGTTACGCATGAGAATGCGGAGGCGCATGAGGCTTTTCTGACGCCCGGCCAGCGGGCGATGCTTGCGACCTATCCCTCCTACAAGATGAATGTCTATCCGTCGCGCCGAAGTTGCGCACTGCCGGAAGATGTCTATGCAGCAGTGAAGCAGAATGCGGTGACCGGCTCGCTCGGCGGCAGTGGAGACACGCTGACAGGCGTGCTGCGCGGGATTCCCTTCCCCATCCCGTCGAGCGCGAACGAGATCGTCTGGAACCACAATCTTCGTTATCGCGGCTACAAGGTGTCGCGCACCTTCGTTTCGGCGGCGCCGACGCGCGACGGAACGTTCACGCCGATCAAGGTGCAGGACGATCTGGTCTTCGATTATTCCTCGCCGGGCATTTCCTCGA
>JAJLKS010000180.1:0-4213 GCA_033838765.1 Alphaproteobacteria bacterium | reverse complement strand
GCAGGCGGCGCACGGCCTTCTCGCCGGCCCGCCGGCCCACATCGGCGGCCTTGTCGAGGTCGGCGGCGTGGCGTGCGCTGGAGAAGTCATAATCGCGCTCCATGCCCGTGCCTTCGCCGGCAAGCACCGAGCAGGAAAAGGAGCTCGACGTGCCGGCATAGGCACCGGCAAATCCCGCGCTCGTGACGAGCGTCACGCCCGAGCGGCCATGGCTTGCGCCCGCGCCGCTTGAATTCGTGACGCCCTTGACGGCGAGCGCCGCTTCTTCCGCCTCCGCCGCCATGGCGGCAAGGTCTTCGGCCGAAGGGGGAGCTGATCTGTCGTCGATATCGAGATCCGGCCAGTCGCGCGCGAGAAGACGCGCCTCCGCAAGCCCGCAATAAGGGTCTTCCGGCGCAACGCGCGCCATCGCCACCACGCGTTCGATCATCGGGCCGAGCGCGGCTTCGGTAAGGTCGGTCGAGGAAACGCCTGCCTGCCGCTTGCCGATGAAGACGCGCAAGCCGAGGTCGCGCCCTTCCGAGCGTTCCACATCCTCAAGTTTGCCGAGACGCCATGAAACGCCGAGCGATGTTCCTTCGACGACAAGCGCCTCCGCCGCATCCGCGCCCGCGCGCTTCGCCCGCTCGACGAGCATGGAAGCAATGTCGAGTGCGGTTTCGGCGGGAGCGGTGGCGGAGGAACTCATGATGACGGGTCCGGCGATGCAAAAATCAGAGAAGGACGTACCACAGGCAGGCAATGCCTGCGACAAGCTGCGAGATCCAGGTGAGCAGCGTGCCGACAAGGCGCGGCGGCGAGGACTCGCCCGTGCGCGAAACGCCGATGGCGTGGAGAATGCGGCCGATGGTGAGCGCAAGGCCGACCACATGCATCACATAGATGGAGGCGGCAAGCAGATGCAGCACCACAAGGCCGATAAGACCGATGGGCGTATATTCCACATTGGTGATGTGCGCGCGCGAGGCATTGTAGAGCGGATCGTCATTGCCTGTCCCCGTCATCACCTTGGAGCGGACGCGGTTTGCCGACACGCGATAGGCAAGAAACAGATTGATGAGAATGTTCAGTCCGGCATAGATGCCGACAAGGCCAAGCGATGTCGAATAAAAGCCCATGGGGTCCTCCAGTGGTGAGCCACGTGTCTGCGGATATGCAGCGCATTCGCCCGCCGCGCCGTGGCGTGATTCGATACCGGGCCGAAAGACGCTAGCACGGGAAAACCGGCATGGCACTGCCCTGATCGGCCGCGGACCTCAAGCTAGTCTTCGGTGCTGGCGCGCCTGAGCTTCTTCACCGTGCCCCGCTTCACCTTCTCCTCGAGCCGTTTGGTCTTCGCGGCCTTGCTCGGTTTCGTGGGGACACGAAATTTCGGCTGGTGCGCCGCCTCGGCGATCATCTCGACAAGCCGCTCAACCGCGTCGCGCCTGTTTGCTTCCTGCGTGCGGAAGCGATTTGCCGTGATGACGATGACACCGTCCTTGGTGAGCTTCGCACCTGCGATCCGCTCGAGCCGTGCCCGCACGCGTTCGGGAAGCGATGGCGAATGCCGCGCATCGAAGCGGAGCTGCGCCGCGCTCGACACCTTGTTGACATTCTGCCCGCCCGGCCCGCCCGCCCGGATGAAGCTGATCGAGATTTCGTCCTCCGCGATGGCGAGCCTTTCGGTGACGGGAATCATGGCCTATTTCCAGATCGGCTTGCCCGTGCCCGGCAATCCGAGTTTCGACCATTTCTTCGTCACCGCGTCGATCACCTCGTCACCCATGCGGATTTCGCGGCCCCATTCGCGTTTCGTCTCGGGCGGCAGCTTGTTCGTCGCATCGAGGCCGATCTTGCCGCCGAGCCCGCTTTCCGGCGAGGCGAAGTCGAGATAGTCGATCGGCGTGTTCTCGATCAGCGTGACATCGCGCACCGGGTCCATGCGGGTCGAGATCGCCCACATCACATCCTTCCAGTCGCGCGCATCGATATCGTCATCCACCACGATAAGCCATTTCGTGTACATGAACTGCCGCAGATAGGACCACGCCCCCATCATCACGCGCTTTGCGTGGCCCGGATAGGCCTTCTTCATCGCGATGACGGCAATGCGGTAGGAACATCCTTCCGGCGGCAGCCAGAAATCGGTGATCTCGGGAAATTGCTGCTGCAGCAGCGGAATGAAGACTTCGTTGAGCGCCTCGCCGAGCACCGACGGCTCGTCCGGCGGCCGTCCCGTAAAGGTCGAGAGATAGATCGGATCGCGCCGCATCGTGATCGCGGTCACGTTGAAGACCGGGAACTGCTCCACCGAATTATAGTAGCCGGTGTGATCGCCATAGGGCCCTTCATCGGCATATTCGTCGAGCGAGACATAGCCCTCGATCACGATTTCCGCTTCGGCGGGTACCTTGAGCGGGACGGTCTTGCAGTCCACCAGGTCCACCTTCCGCCCGCGCAGCAGGCCTGCGAACTGGTATTCCGAAAGCGTGTCGGGCACAGGCGTTACGGCGGCGAGGATCGTGCCGGGGTCCGCGCCGATCACGCAGGCGGCAGGCAGCGGCTCGCGCTTTTCCTCCTTCCATCGTGCATGATGCTGCGCCCCGCCGCGATGGGCGAGCCAGCGCATGATGGTCTTGTCGCGCCCGAGCACCTGCATCCGGTAGATGCCAAGGTTGAAATCGTCTTCCTTCTTGCCCTTCGGCCCCTTGGTCACGACGAGCGGCCAGGTGATGAGAGGTGCCGGCTCGCCCGGCCAGCAGGTCTGGACGGGAAGGGCGGTGAGGTCGATGTCGTCCCCCGTCAGCACAACCTCCTGGCAGGGCGCGGAGGAAACCGTCTTCGGCTTCATGGCCATCACGGTCTTGAGGAGCGGCAGCATGGAAACCGCCTCACGGAAACCGCCCGGCGGCTCCGGCTGGCGCAGAAAGGCAAGCGCCTCTCCCACTTCGCGCAGATCCCGCGCCCGCGTCCGCTCGACAGGCCCGCCGCCCGCAAAATTGGCGGTCACGCCGCGGGCCACCCGCTCCACGGTGCCGAAAAGGTTGACGAGTACCGGCATCCGGGAGGGGCTTCCGTCCGGCATCAACGGCGCCTCGAACAGAACCGCAGGTCCTTCCTCGGCGAGAAGCCGCGTCTGGATCTCCGTCATCTCCAGAACGGTTGAAACAGGCTCTTTCACCCGGACGAGGTCGCCCGTCGCTTCGAGCTTGTCGAGGAATTCGCGCAGGGAGGCATAGGACATTGGCTTGCTTGGCTTTCGGCGGATTTTCGGGGCCTGAGAATGCCGCAAAGCCACGCCAAAGCCAAAGGCGGGCAATGTCGCACCCGAAAATAATGTGCCGAAATGGGCGGTTCCGTTAACAGGCTGCCAACCCTTCCCCGAATAACCTCATGGAAGAGACATGAGTTTTACCGGGAGCAGGCCTTGATCGGCGAAAATGCGGTTCAGCAGAAGCGGCGCAAGCGCGTCTGGCGGGGTGGTGAGTTCGACGCCGACCCGTTCAGCCTGCCATGCCATGTTGCCGTGAAGGCAACAGGCGCGGTCGAGCGCGGCTTTGGCTTCATCCGCTTCGCAACAATCTATCGCGACGCCATCACGGCCTATGACAGCTCGCCCATTCTCGGCCGGTTCGAATGGTCGCAGTCCATGCAGTCATATGAGGGCGTGGCGCTCCGGATATTGCCCTGCGACCGGCAGGCGCGCCGCTTGGTCGCAATCGTGGAACTCGTTCATCGGAACCGCGAGACCCGCAGCCTCGTCGTTTATGCCGGTGAAGATGGTGTCGACGCCTCGGCCCGCTGGCGCGCCTGGGGCCGCGTTCTCAATCTGCCGCTTCTTGTCGAGGACCGTGAAGGCACGCTCCACCCGGCCGAACGCCGGCTTGGCGCGATCCAGATTGCCAATCCGCAGCCCCATGCCGGCGCGAACCCGCTTTCGGCCCGCCGCCCGCTCGCCTTCGGTCAGTCCGGCCAGCCGCGCCTCTGGGCAAGCCGCCTTGCCGCTGGCGGCCGCCCGCACGCTTACTAGTTAGAAGTCAGCCGCTCTCACTCCGCCGCCTGCATCGCCTGCGGCCCGTGATAGGGCGCGCGGTTCGCCTTTTCCGGATAGCGCCCTTCCGCCCGTGCCGCGAGATAGCGCTGGATGAGCCAGACAGGTTCCTCCAGATGGCTGAGCCGCCCGCGCACCGCACGAGAAGACTTCAGCCCGCGCTGCACGGCGGCATTCACC
>JAJLKS010000179.1:0-2724 GCA_033838765.1 Alphaproteobacteria bacterium | reverse complement strand
CTATGCCTATGTCGCGGGTTCGTCCGCGCCCGTGCCGCTCGCCCGCCCGCCGCATCTGGCGCTGGCCGCGCTCGACGATTGCCTGCGCGGAAACGCACGCATCGAGGGCGACGATGCCTATGCCGCCTATTGCACCGATCTCTCGAACCTTGGCGGATTGCCGGGCAAAGCCGCGCCGGAAGGCATACGGCATCCATTCTGCAACCTCGCGCGCATGGACGGCCTGCTGCCGGTCGCGGGCGGTTGCCGCGTGGCGAGCCCGGCGACCGGCACAATTCTCTATGCAGGGTCCTTCAAGGGTTATCTGGGCGTCGTGATCGTCGAGACGGATGAGGGTGACCGCATCACGCTTGCAGGCCTCGCCGCCATTGCCGTCGAGCGCGGCGCAAGGATCGCGGAAGGCGAAGAGCTTGGCGCCGCGCCACGGAAAACGGCGCCCGCTCTTGCCGGTGCCGCGGATGGTCAAATGCCCGCACTGCTCATCCTGACGAAAGAGGGTGCTCTGGAACCATCGAGCTGAAAGGTCAGACGGCGGCGCGAGAGAGCTGCCAGTTGCGGAATTGCCAGTAGCGCCAGGCAATTGCCGATACGCCGCGCATCAGCAGGCCGTGCGGTTTCAGGCCCGCCGCCTTGCCGACCATCGAGATCAGCCGCTCGACATGCTGACGGCGATAAAGACCGAGCGCACGCTTCTCATAGGCCTTTGCAAATCGGACGCGCTCATAAGGCACGCTGCCATCCGCAGGCGTGTTCGCCGCATAATAGGCGCAGGCTAGCTCGTCATCATCCGCTTCCGAGACACGGCCGACCGCAACGCGAATCCGATCGAAGATCGAGGGCGGCGTTTCGCCGAGATCGTTGAACTGATCGTAGAAAAGCTTGTAGTGGCGGAACTCATCCGCCGCGATATTCGCTGCGATCTGTTTGAGCACCGGCTCGTCCGTCGCATCCTTGATCGCCGTATAATAGGAAGACGTGCCGCTTTCGACCACGCAGCGCGCGATCAGCTCTCCACCCCGGCTGCCGCGCACGCTCTCGATCGCATCGACGGGAATCGAATAGCCCTCGCGGAACCGCTTGAAGGCCTCATCGAAACTGAACGACGGATCGGCAAGCTCCGCCCAGCGCGCGAGCGCCTGTCCATGCTGAACTTCCTCCGTGCCCCATTTGTGAATGGCCTCTTTGACATCGGGCCGGTCGGCAAAGACGTTGCAAAGATAGGTCACGTAGTCGGGCGCATTGAACTCGACCATCGCCGCCGCCTTCACGGCGCGCAGTATATCTTGGTCGACCTTCGACGCATCGAAGTCGCCCCATCTGATATCCTCAAGCGTCCAGTGGCGGTTCATGGCTTGTCCGGTCCGTCCGTTCCGGTGTCACAATAGCAATATAATTCAAAACCGGTCGCATTTAAGAGCGGCCCCTTGGCGCAGGCATCCTGCCTGCTGCCGGAAGGCACGCCGCAAACCGGCCCGGAAAGTGAAAGGGCGGCGCTTCGTTTCCGAAGGCCGCCCCCGATTTCAAGCCCGCGCGAGGCCTAGGCCGCTTCGCGCAGCGATTTCAGCTGGTCGAGCTTTTCCTGTGCGCGCTGCCGCGCCTCGTCCGACTTCGCATCGGCGAGGTCTTCCTCGGCATTGGCGATCTCGCGGGAGAGCGCCTCGGCATCGAGTTCATCGAGCGGCACCGTGTGCTCGGCAAGCACGGTGAGACCCGCAGGCGTCACTTCGGCAAAGCCGCCACGCACGAAATAGCGGCGCTCCGGCTGGCCTTCGACCTGTACGCCGATCACGCCCGGGCGCAGCGTCGACATGACCGGCGCATGGCCGCCCATGATGCCCATGTCGCCTTCGGCGCCGGGCACGGTCACCATATCCACCTGCTCCGACAGGAGAAGGCGCTCGGGCGACACCAGATCGAAATTCAGCTTCTCAGCCATTCGCTTTCACCTTGGTCCGGTCGATGTCTTACGCGGCTTCCTTGGCAAGACGCTCGGCCTTCGCGATCGCATCTTCGATCGTGCCGACCATGTAGAAGGCGGCTTCCGGCAGATGGTCGTAGTCGCCATTGCAGAGGCCCTTGAAGCCCTTGATCGTGTCCTTGATGTCGACGAGCACGCCCGGCGAACCGGTGAACACTTCGGCGACGAAGAAGGGCTGCGACAGGAAACGCTCGATCTTGCGGGCGCGGGCGACGACGAGCTTGTCTTCTTCCGACAGTTCGTCCATGCCCAGAATGGCGATGATGTCCTGGAGCGACTTGTACTTCTGGAGGATTTCCTGGACCGCACGGGCGGTCTGGTAATGCTCTTCGCCGACAACGCGCGGCTCGAGCACGCGGCTGGTCGAATCCAGCGGGTCGACCGCCGGGTAGATGCCGAGTTCCGAGATGGCGCGCGACAGGGTGGTGGTCGCGTCCAAGTGGGCGAACGAGGTGGCCGGCGCAGGGTCGGTCAAGTCATCCGCGGGGACGTAAATGGCCTGCACCGAGGTGATCGAGCCCTTGTTGGTCGAGGTGATGCGTTCCTGCAGCGCGCCCATGTCGGTCGACAGGGTCGGCTGGTAGCCCACCGCCGAAGGAATACGGCCCAAGAGCGCCGACACTTCCGAACCCGCCTGGGTAAAGCGGAAGATGTTGTCGACGAAGAACAGCACGTCCTGGCCTTCCTCGTCGCGGAAGTATTCCGCCTGGGTCAGACCGGACAGGGCGACGCGGGCGCGGGCGCCC
>JAJLKS010000178.1:0-10668 GCA_033838765.1 Alphaproteobacteria bacterium | reverse complement strand
ACCATGATCGAGGAGCTGCGCAAGCTCCCGGCCCATGCGGGCGTTCCGATCATCTTCCTGACGACGGAATCGGACGAAGGCATGAAGCAGCGCGCGAAGGCGGCCGGGGCGACCGGCTGGCTGACCAAGCCCTTCAATCCGGAACAGCTTGTCCGCATCGCAAAGAAGGTGCTTGGCCAATGAGCATGAACCCGGTCGAAACATTCCGCATCGAGGCGGATGAACTCCTCGAACAGATCGAACAGGGCCTGCTCGATCTCACCCACCGGCTCGACGACATGGATCTCGTCAATGCCGTCTTTCGCGGTCTTCACACCCTGAAAGGCTCGGGCGCGATGTTCGGCTTCGATGCGCTCGCCGCCTTCACGCATCATTGCGAAACGGCCTTCGACCGCGTCCGCAAGGGCGAGGTGCCGGCCACAGCCGAACTCGTCTCCGCCGTCCTTTCCGCCCGCGATCACATGCGCGCCCTGGTCGAGGAAGACGTGACCGAGGCGCATGCCGAAGCGGGCGAGGTGCTTCTTTCCGATCTCCGCGCCGCTATCGAGAAGGCGGGCGGCGGCGTGGTGGAAGCGGACGCTCCCGCCGCAGCGCCGAAGGAAGCGCAGGCTCCGGCCACGACAGGCAAGGGCTGGAACATCTGGTTCCGGCTCCCGGCCAATGCCATGTCGAACGGAACCAACCCCATGGCCCTTCTGGCCGAACTCAGGGAGCTCGGCGACGCGAAGATCGTCGCGGATCTCTCGCAGGTTCCGCCTCTCGAAGCGCTCTCCCCCGCCGGGCTTCACCTCGCCTGGCACGTTGCGCTGAGGACGGACCAGCCGAAATCCGCCATCGACGATGTCTTCATCTTCGTCATGGACGATATGGAGCTGAAGGTCGAGCCGCTGGCGGATGAAGCCGCGCCGGAGTTGCGGACCGCAGCTGCCGCCGCCGATGCACCAAAAGCCGCTTCTGCGCCGGTTGCGCAGGCCGATGCGTCGACGGGCGATGCCCGCCAGTCGAAGTCCAGCGAAAATGTCCGCGTTCCGGCCGAAAGGCTCGATGAGCTGATGGACCGCGTGGGCGAACTGGTGATCGCGCAATCGCGCCTCAGCCAGATTGCCGCGATGAGCACCGACCTCCATTTGCGTTCGGTGTCGGAAGAGATCGAACGGCTCTCGGGCGAACTGCGCGACACGATGATGGTGCTGCGCATGGTGCCCGTGTCGACGCTTTTCGGCCGATTCCGCCGCCTTGTGCATGATCTTGCGCGGGAAACGGGCAAGGCCATCGATCTCGTCACCGAGGGCGAGAGCACCGAAGTCGACAAGACGGTCATCGAGCGCCTTGCCGACCCGCTTGTCCATCTCGTGCGCAACTCGATCGATCATGGACTCGAATTGCCGGAGGCTCGCGAAGCAGCGGGCAAGCCGCGCACCGGCCAGGTCAAGCTCTCCGCGCGTCAGGCGGGCGGCGAAGTCATCATCAAGATCACCGACGACGGCCGCGGCATCGACCGCGACAAGGTGCGCGCCAAGGCGGAAGCCTCGGGCCTCATCGAACCGGGCCAGCAGATCAGCGAGCACGATCTTCTCCAGTTCATCTTCCACCCAGGCTTCTCGACGGCGCAGAAGGTGACAAATCTCTCCGGCCGCGGCGTCGGGATGGATGTCGTCAAGCGCACGATCGAGTCGCTTCGCGGTACGATCGACATGGTCTCGACGGCGGGCACGGGTTCGGAGATTTCGCTTCGCATTCCGCTCACCGTTGCCATCATCGACGGGCTTCTCGTGCGCGTCGGCGAGGGCCGCTATGTCATTCCGCTGGCAGCCGTCGAGGAATGCATCGAGCTCTCGCTTGAAGACGATCTGCGCTCGCGCGGGCGCTCCTTCATCTCGCTCCGCGACAAGCTGGTGCCGTTCCTCAGGCTCCGGGATCTCTTCGAGACGGGAACGAAGCCCGATCCGCACCAGAAGATCGTTGTCATCTCCACCGGTTCGGAACGTGTGGGCCTTGTCGTCGATCAGATCATCGGCGACCACCAGACCGTCATCAAATCCATGTCGAAGCTGCATGCCAATGTCGCGACCTTTTCCGGCGCGACGATCCTTGGCGACGGGACGGTCGCCCTCATTCTCGATGTCGCCCATCTCGTGGCGGCCGGTCAGCAGCAGGAGGCGCAGCTTCGCGCTGCGGGGTGAACATCATGATCGAACAGGTTCAGAAAGACGCCAGGCTGCCGGCGGAAGATGAGGTCGAGGTTCTGACCTTCAATCTTAACGACGAGGTCTTTGCGCTCGAAGCGATCCGGGTCCAGGAAATTCTGGACGTGCTGCCGGAGACGCGCGTGCCGGGTGCCGCCCGTTTTGCAGGCAGCGTCATCAATTTTCGCGGCAGGGTCATCCCGCTCGCCGATCTGCGTCTCGCATTCGGCATGGAAGCGGTATCGACGACGATCGATAGCCGCATCGTGGTCATAGAGCTCGACCTGAAGGGCGAGCCGACACTCATCGGTCTCCGGACCGACAAGGTCAACGAGGTTACGACACTGGCGAAAGGCAATGGCGAGCCGCCGCCCAGCGTCGGCATGCGCTGGCGGGCCGACTTCATCGACGGTCTGTTCAAGCGGGAAGGCGATTTCATCATCCTTCCCAATCTCACAGCCATCTTCAACCAGAACGACGCTTCCATGGCGGCTGCGTCCCGCTCCATCAACTGACGATTTCCTTCGGAGGGCAAATCAGATGCGCCTTACTATCAGAAACAAACTCATAGCGGCCTTTTCGGTCGTGATCCTGCTGTCCGGGGTCAGCATGTTCGTTGCCGTCCAGAATCTGGCGCAGCTGAACGATACGATGGACAGTCTTGTGAACGAACGTGCCGTGGCGACGCTCAATCTGAGCCGTCTCGAGACGCTCACGACGCAGATCGGATCCGAAACGCGTCAGATGATTCTCAGCGACAATGTCGCCGACATGCAGCAGCGCGCTGCTGCCCTGCTCGAAATCGATAATGAACTCGAGACCGTTGCCGCCGACGTGCAGAGCCATCTGACGACGGATGTCGGCCGTGGTCACTTCAACGACTTCATGGAGAACTGGAAAGCCTACTGGCAGCAGAATCTCGCTCTCCAGGAAGTCACCATGAAGAACACGGATATCGAGGCGTTCCGCATCTCGACGACCGATGGTTCGGCTGCCATCACGGTTGCCGAAGAGGTCTCCGACAAGCTGAATGAAGTCATCCTGGCTTCGGCTATGGCCGGCGAACCGGGCGCCATCGTCCAGTATCGTCTCGCTCAGGAAGCCCGCGCGGCAATCGGCGATTTCTTCCGCCAGCACCGGAACATCCTGCTCGCTTCGGGCGATCCGGAGCGCCAGTCTCGCTGGCTCGACGACTACAACAGCGCCGCCGGGCAGATCGAAGCCCGTCTCGACGAATTGCTGTCGACCCTTCGCGGTCAGGCGCGCACCGTCGGCCTTGAACTGCGCGATGCGTATGTTGCGACCAAGGAGGCGGCGGATCGCGGCAATGCCATCTCGATCCAGCGCAGCGGCTTCGAGTCGAACCAGATCGCCAATGGCGAAATGCGCGACCTCCGTCTTGCCGCCGTTGCCGCGCTCAATGCCGTCATCGATCTGAACGGACGTATCTCTCAGGAGCAGATCGAAGCTGCCGCCGCGAGCTATGAATCCAACCGTATGCTCCTTATCGGCCTCCTTGCCATCTCGACCCTGATTGCCGGTGCTGCCGCCTTCTGGATCGTGACGTCGATCGGCCGCGGCCTGAACAAGGCGAACGAGGCGGTGCGTGCCGTCGCGGAGGGCGATCTCACCCGCTTTGCCGATGTCACGTCGAAGGACGAAGTCGGCGACCTGCTCGGCTATGTCAACACGATGATCGAGCGTCTGCGTGGCGTCGTTTCCGATGCGCTGACGGCTTCGGAAAGCGTGTCGTCCGGCAGCCAGGAGCTTTCTGCAAGCTCCGAGCAGCTCTCGCAGGGTGCGACCGAACAGGCATCCGCTGCCGAAGAGGCGTCGTCCTCGATGGAGCAGATGGCGGCGAACATCAAGCAGAACGCCGACAATGCGGCCCAGACCGAAAAGATGGCGCGCCAGTCGTCCAAGGATGCGGAAATGAGCGGTGAAGCCGTGACCCGCGCCGTGGATGCCATGCGCACCATCGCGGAAAAAATCGGCATCGTGCAGGAAATCGCACGCCAGACCGACCTTCTCGCCCTCAACGCGGCGGTGGAAGCCGCCCGCGCCGGCGAGCATGGCAAGGGCTTCGCCGTGGTTGCGTCCGAAGTGCGCAAGCTCGCCGAACGCAGCCAGTCCGCCGCTGCCGAGATCAGCGCAGTGTCCGACGACACGGTGAAGGTCGCCCAGGAAGCCGGCGAGATGCTGACGCGTCTCGTCCCGGATATCCGCAAGACCGCCGAACTCGTCTCCGAGATCAGCGCCGCCTGCCGCGAGCAGGATATCGGTGCCGCCCAGATCAACGAGGCGATCCAGCAGCTCGACCAGGTGACGCAGCAGAATGCGGGCGCCTCGGAAGAAATGTCGGCGACGTCGGAAGAGCTTGCCGCCCAGGCGGAAGAGCTTCAGGCCTCGATCTCCTTCTTCCGTGTCGACAGCTCGGAACCGAAGGCGGCCGCTCTCAAGTCGAAAGAGGCGAAGCCGGCCATGCCTGCGGTCACGAAGACGGCGCAGAAGCCTTCGGCAAAGAAGAAGTCCTCTTCCTCGGGTCAGACCGTCGCCGCGCAGCAGGAACGTGTCAAAGGCTTCGCCCTCGACATGAACATGGGTGGCGCGGACGATCTCGACAACGAGTTCAGGGAGTCTGCGTGATGACCGCCGCCTCTTCGGAGTCCCAGTTCGTTACCTTCAGCCTGGGTGAAGAGGTCTTCGCGGTGCCCGTCGCAGTGGTTCGGGAAATTCTCGACCATGAAGAAGCCTTCAAGATTCCCAACGGCCCGGACTATCTCCTGGGCCTGCGGGATGTGCGAGGGCAGGGCGTTCCCACGATCGACCTCAGGCTGAAGCTTGGCCTGAGCAAGACGGTGCCGACATCGCACACACGGGTGCTGGTGATGGACGTTCCGCTCGATGACCGGCAGCTCACTTTGGGCATGGTCGCCGACAGGGTCTATGAGGTCACGCCGTTCCGGCAGGACCAGATAGAGAATGCCCCTGATATCGGCAGCCGGTGGCGATCGGACTACATCGCAGGTGTGGTGCGGCGCGACCAGGGCTTCGTCGTCCTGGTCGACCTGGCGAGGCTCCTGTCGGAGGGCGATGCCGCCCTCCTGGCAGGAGCACCGGCAGCTGCCTGATAAACCGTAAAAGTCGAGGACAGGAAAAAATGGGTGTGGCGTCCGCCGCCGTTCAGGCGCAGCAGTCGGGCAACCGGTTGAGCATGCGCGATTTCAACCGCCTGGCGCAGTTCGTCAATGAATATAGCGGCATCAAGCTGCCCGCATCCAAGCACACGATGCTCGAGGGGCGGCTTCGCCGCCGCCTTCGGGCAACGGGTATCCAGACTTTCGACGAGTACTGCCGATATGTCTTCGACGAAGGCGGCATGGAAAGCGAATTCGTCCATCTGGTCGACACGGTGACGACCAACAAGACGGATTTCTTCCGCGAGCCGAAGCATTTCGAATACATGCTGGCAACCGCCCTTCCTGCTCTCGTTCGGGATGGCGCAACGAAGATCAGGGCGTGGAGCGCGGCGTGTTCGACAGGCGCCGAGCCCTACACGATGGCCATGATCCTCGATGCCTTCTTCGAGAGCAGGCGGGGCGGCTCCTATTCGATCCTCGCAACGGATCTGAGCACCGATGTGCTGGAAAAGGCGTGGCTCGGCATCTATCCGGGCGAGCTCATCGAGCCGGTTCCGGCGCCGATGCGCAAGAAGTATGTGATGCAGGCCGAAGATCCTGCGCGCAAGGATGTGCGCATCGTCCCGAGGCTTCGTTCGAAGATAGGCTTTGCGCGGCACAACCTGATGGATGGCCGCTACAATGTCGGCGACAAGATGCACATCATCTTCTGCCGCAACGTGCTGATCTATTTCGACAAGGATACGCAGGGCAAGGTCCTCAGCCGCCTCAGCGACTGTCTCGTGCCCGGCGGCTATCTCTTCATCGGTCATTCGGAATCGATCGCGGGGCACGATCTGCCGCTCGATACGGTTGCGAACACCGTTTTCCGGCGCAAGTGAGGCATCCATGCGGAAGAAGATTCGCGTTCTCGTCATCGACGATTCCGCAAGCGTCCGCCAGACGCTCGTCTCGGTCCTCGAATCCGATCCCGAGATCGAGGTCATGGGCGTAGCCCAGGACCCCTTCGTCGCCGCACGCCGCATCCAGGAAGAAATTCCGGACGTCATCACGCTCGATGTCGAGATGCCGCGCATGGACGGCATCACCTTCCTGCGCAAGCTGATGTCGCAGCGGCCCATTCCGGTCGTCATGTGCTCGTCGCTGACGGAGGCAGGCTCGGAAACGCTGATGCAGGCGCTGGAAGCGGGCGCCGTCGACGTCATCCTGAAGCCGAAGATCGCGGCTGCCGATCATCTCAATGAAATCGGCTCGCGCATCTGCCATGTCATCAAGGCGGCGGCGCAGGCCCGTGTCAGCGCCACGCGCCGCGGCTACAGCGCGTCGGGCTCGGGCCCGGCGAAGAAACTCACGGCGGATGCGGTTCTGCCGCCGCCAAGCGGCCGTGCCATGGCGAAGACGACGGAAAAGGTCGTCTGCATCGGCGCATCCACCGGCGGCACCGAGTCGCTGCGCGAAGTGCTCGAAGCCCTGCCCGCCAATGCGCCGGGCATCGTGATCGTGCAGCACATGCCGGAAAAATTCACGGGCGCCTTTGCGAGGCGGCTGAACACACTGTGCCAGGTCGAGGTGAAGGAAGCGCAGCATGGCGATCCCGTGCTGCGCGGCCATGTGCTCATTGCACCGGGCGACAAGCACACGCTGCTCGAGCGGCAGGGTGCGCGCTATCATGTGTCGGTGCGAGGCGGTCCGCTCGTGTCGCGTCACCGCCCCTCGGTCGATGTGCTGTTCCGCTCGGCGGCGCGCTCGGCGGGCGCAAATGCCGTCGGCATCATCATGACCGGCATGGGCGACGACGGTGCGCGCGGGCTGGAAGAGATGAAGGATGCGGGCGCGCATACGGTCGCGCAGGACGAGGCGACATCGATCGTCTTCGGCATGCCGAAGGAAGCGATCGCCCGGGGCGCCGCGCTCAAGATCCTGCCGCTCGAACGGCTGGCGGGCGAGATCATGCAGTCGACGCAGAGCTGGTGACGCGCCGCGCCGGTCACGCCTTCCTTGCTGAAGCGCGCGGACCGGCCGCAAAGGTGCCGCGAATATTCTCGACATAGGCGAACATGCGCGAAAAGCCGTCATCGGTCAGATCGACGAAGACGCGCCGTCCGTCGTTCTCGTCGCGCACCCGCGTGGCAAGACCTTCGGCCACCAGATCGCCGATCCGCCGCAGGGCGGTCGTCGCAGGCACGCGCGATGCGATGCAGAGGCTCGATACGGATACGCGCTTGCCCGAGAGCCGGGCATGGGCGAGGTCGAGCAGCATGTCCCATGCCGGATCGCAGAACAGCCCGTCGGGAAAATGATTTTGCCGCGCGGCGCAAAGGTCGATCAGCATTCTGATCCAGTTCCGTCCGGCCTCTTCCGCCGTGAAGAATTCGCCGTCGCTTGGAGGCCGGTTGCGCGGCTGGGCGGGCGCGGGCATTGCCTGTGCCGGGCTGGCCGCTTCCGGAGCGAGGCCGCCGCTCAGCCGGTCGGCGATGCTGACGAGATTGCCGAGCGCGGCAGGCGTACTCGCATTCTGCAAGGCGCCGACAATGTTCCTTGTCCGCACGAGAAGGTCTTCCGCCTCGGCGCGGATTGCGGTCGAGAGCATGGACAGGCGGTGCTGATCGGCGGCCTTTGCGGCCGCTTCAAGCAGGATTTCGCCAAGCTCGCCGGGCGTGCAGGGCAGGGCAAGAACCGACCAGGAGGCGAAATGGCGCAATTGGGCGAGCAGTGGCGGCGTCACCCGGCCGCGCGTCACCAGCACTGCATGAACCCAGGCACGGCCGCGAATCTGGTCGATATTGCGGGCGAGATCGCGCAGCAGGGGGTCGGCGTCTTCCTCGGCGGCAATGATGACGAGGCGGACCGTATCGTCCTTCAGCAGCCTGTCCTTGACGGCGCCTCTCGATGGGGCGACCTGCCAGGCCAGCTTCGTCTCGGCGGCGGGCGGCGGTATCAGGTCGTTCTGCCGGAACAAGGCGGCGCAATCGGGGTCGACAAGGGCGGAGAAGGCGGGTGTCTCAAGATTCTGCGTGATGGAGATCATTGGACTAGACCTTATTGCTTAGGCGAATCGGATTGTGTTCAACCAATATGACGCACACAAAGAGGTGTATGCAACTTTAAATATATGTGACTACATCCTTTAGTGTATTCCTCCACCCCGGCGGAAAACCGGCTCCATGCTTTCATCGTCATGGAATTTCTCTATGGTGTCGCCGGTCCGGGGTCAGACGGGAGAAAGCCGCACAAATGCTTGGTTCCAAGCCACCAGTCCTGAATTTTGCGGAAGCCGCCAGCGGCGTCATCGAGATGGCGCGTTTCGCCGGTGCCCGGGGCTGGGTTCCGGCCACGAGCGGCAATTTCTCGGTCAGAATGGACGAAAAATCGGCAGCCCTGACGGCGACGGGCGCCAACAAGGCCGCGCTGACGGAGGATGGCGTCATCGAGGCTGCGATCGGCGGGCCGAAGCATCCCCGCGCCTCGGCGGAAGCGCCGCTTCATCTTGCCCGATACGGAGCCGCGCCGGAGATTGGCGCCATCTCCCACATGCACTCCATGGCCGCGACCGTGCTGTCGCGGCGGCATGAAAGGGCGGGCGCGCTCCGGCTTCAGGGCTGGGAACTGCTCAAGGCCTTTTCCGGCATCACCACGCATGAAACGGCGCTCGATATTCCGATCGTCCCGAACAGCCAGGATACGGATGAACTCGCCCGAAAGGTCGAGGAGCGGCTGGCAGAGGCCGCACCGGCTTTCGGCTATCTCATTGCCGGGCACGGCCTTTATGTCTGGGGACGGACGGCGGCGGATGCGATCCGCCACATGGAAGCCTTCGATTTTCTTCTGACCGCACAACTGCACGAGGAGGGCGCGCGATGACGCATCTCACCGTTTATCCCGATACCGACCCCGCCACCGTCCTCATGGAGACGAGCGACGGCGCGAAAATAGCCGAAGTGCTCGGCGCCATCGGCGTCGACTTCGAGCGATGGGCTGCGCCCCATGCGCTGGCGGAAGATGCCGATCAGGAAGCGGTGCTCGCCGCCTATGAAGGCGATGTGTCGCGGATCATGAAGGACGGCGGCTACCAGAGCGTCGATGTGGTGCGCGTGAAGCCCGACAATCCGAACCGGGCGGAGCTCAGGCAGAAATTTCTCGCCGAGCATACGCATGACGACGACGAGGTGCGCTTCTTCGTCGATGGCGCAGGCGCCTTCTATCTCCGCAAGGACGGCAAGGTCTATCGCGTGATCTGCGAGCGCAACGATCTCATCAGCGTGCCCGCAGGCACGACGCACTGGTTCGACACCGGCCCCGCGCCGGATTTCTGCGCCATCCGCATCTTCACGACGCCGGAAGGATGGGTCGGCCATTTCACGGGCGACGATATCGCATCGCGCTTTCCGAAGTTCGAGCGTGAGGCGGCATGAGCGATATCCGGGCCGTCGTTACCGATATTGAAGGAACGGCGGCGCCGCTCGCCTTCGTGCATGAGGTTCTCTTTCCCTATGCGCGCGCGCGGCTCGCCGCCTTCCTGGACGAACGCGAGAGCGATCCGGATGTCGCCCGCGCATTGCGCGAGGCGCGCGAACTGGGCGCCATGCCCAATGCCGATCTGCCCCGCACCATCGCCCTTCTTCATTCCTGGATGGATGAGGACCGCAAGGCCGGGCCGCTGAAATTCCTGCAGGGACTGATCTGGCGGCAGGGCTATGAGGAGGGCGTCCTGAAAGGTGAGGTCTATGAGGATGCTGCGGTGCGGCTTCGCCAGTGGCGCGAACGCGGCCTCCGGCTCTTCGTCTATTCCTCGGGCTCGGAAGACGCTCAGAAACTCATCTTCGGCTACTCTGACAAGGGCGATCTCGCATCGCTGTTCGACGGCTTTTTCGATACGCGGGTCGGCGCGAAGGTCGAGAGCGCATCCTACCGCGCGATTGCAGAGTCCGCGTCGCTGCCTGCGGACGCCATGCTTTTCCTGTCCGATCATCCGGGCGAAATCGCAGCCGCGCGCGAGGCGGGTATGCAGGTGGTGCGTATCGACAGGGCGCTTCCGCCCGGTCAATTCATGGATGACGGCGCATCGCCCGTTGCCGGATCGTTCGATCCGGTCGAAGTGCTGCTTCCAGCCCGCAAATGAAAAAGGCCCGGCGTATCGGCCGGGCCTTTCCTGTTTCGGATTTTCTCCGGAAATCAGGTCAGCACTTGCCTTCCTTCTTGCAGCCCGTATAGGCGCCCGCCGCCGCGCCCACTGCGCCGCCGACAATCATGCCGGCTGCAACGCTCGAACCCGCGATGGCTGTTGCCGCCGCGCCGACGCCCGCGCCGATTGCGCCGCCTGAAAGCGCGCCCTGCTCGGTCTT
>JAJLKS010000177.1:0-7704 GCA_033838765.1 Alphaproteobacteria bacterium | reverse complement strand
GCTATGACGACATGGTGACACGGCTCAGACTCACGCAGGCCTTGGGGGGGCTGATCCGCCGCGCAAGCGACCGGGGTGCATTCGTCATGCTCGATTCTCGCCTGCCGACGCGACTGACCAGCGCCTTCCCGCCCGGCGCCGAGATTCACCGTGTGGGACTTGCTGAGGCAATTGCCGAGTCTCGCCGGTTTCTTTCGGAAAATGCGGCGCTTGCGGGCCCTGAAGGCACACCCTAAAGTCGCGGCCATCCGAGCGGCTAAAATTTGAAGGCGGCACCATGTCGACGATTTCCCACGAGAATGCCCTGATCTACATCATGGTGACGATGAGCGCGGTCGACCGCGCCATGAGCGATACGGAGTTGCGCGATATCGGCAATATCGTGCAGACGCTGCCGGCTTTCCGGGATTTCAATCCGGAGCGGCTTATTCCGGTTGCGAAGGAATGTGCGTCCATCCTTCAGGAGGATGGCGGCCTCGATGCCGTTTTCGGCCTTGTCAGGGATGCGCTGCCGCCGCATTTGCGCGAAACCGGATACGCGCTTGCCGTTGAAATCGCGGCAGCCGACCTTTCGGTCGGCGCAGAGGAAATGCGCCTCTTGCAGCTTCTCAGGGATGTGCTCGACATCGACAAGCTCGTTGCCGCAGCGATAGAGCGCGGCGCCCGCGCGCGGCATATGACGGCCTGACGCTCAGTCGCAGCGTCCCTCGCCCGTCTGCTCGAGTTTGCCCCCGATCCGGTCATAAAAGATGCGTGTGCATCCCTGATCGCTGTAGCGATCGGTTTCACGGTGGATGACGACGGGCACGCCTGCTTCCCACATATGGATGTCGACACCACCTTCTGCGGCACTCGACCGCCAGCGGCTCGTGATTTCCTGCGTGTCGGGATCGAATTCAGGCGAGACGATCTCGTTGAGCGTCTCGTTCGGCTCGAAGCGCTGATCGCGCGGCGACCAGAGCCAGTTCCGGTAGAGTGCATTTGGCCCAGCCGTCGTCTGGGCCAGAAGACGGAAATCGAGATCACCGTCGAAATTGAGATCGATCACCTCGAAGCCGTTGTTCTCGATGTCTGGGAATGTGCGCGAGTCCACATTCTCGATGACCTGGAACGGCTGGGCGGCGCCTTGCTGGCGAATGGCAATGCGGGTGACCGCACGCTCGCCCATTGCCTCGTCCATCTCCCAGAAAAGTTCGAAATAGAAAGGCGGCAAGACCTGGCTGACCACCGCTTCGCAGGTAATCGGAGCACCTGTCCCGGATGCGGGGGCAATGCAGGCAAAGCCGGGCAGGAAGGTCTCATCGCCATCGACGGAACCATCAGGCGTTTGCGCCAGGGCCGGAAACGGCAGCGCAAGGCAAAGCGACAACAATCCCCTTGGCATCCACTTCAGCATGGCGAGCCCCTGCCGGTTTGCGTAAATCATGTCCGGCATCCTAGCGCGAAGCGGCGCAAGGCGAGGCCTTTTTCTTTGCCAGCCCGCCGCTCTATAGTTCTGGTTTGCCAACCCGGGGGCGCACCGGCCGCGCGCAGCAGATGCTCGATTTCATTTCAACCCATGAAGCGATAATCCGTCTCGCTGTCTTTGCCGGCGTGCTGGCGCTCATGTCGATACTGGAGGCGGCCCTTCCGCGGCGTGCCCCCGGCGTGTCGAGGGCGCACCGCTGGGCGACGAATATGGCGCTCGCCGCTACGGGCACTCTCTTGCTGCGTCTGGCCGTACCGCTCCTTGCGACAGGCGTTGCGCTGGAGGCGGAGCGGAGCGGCTTCGGGCTCTTCCATTGGATGGGCGCCCCGTATCTTGCCGCCTTTTTCCTCTCGATTCTGGCGCTCGACCTTCTGGTCTATGGGCAGCATGTCCTGTTTCACAAGGCCGGCTTTCTATGGCGGCTGCACCGCGTCCATCACGCCGACCCGCATGTCGATGCGACGACCGGTATCCGCTTTCATCCGGTCGAGATCCTCATCAGCATGGGCGTCAAGATGGTTGCGGTGGCGTTGCTCGGCGCGCCGGTCGCGGCCGTCATCCTTTTCGAGGTGGCGCTCAATGCCGCCGCGATGTTCAATCATTCAAACCTGCGGATCGGTGAAAGGGCGGATCGTATCTTGCGGCTTTTCATCGTGACGCCGGACATGCACAGGGTGCATCATTCGGTCCACCGCGACGAACACGACACGAATTTCGGCTTCAGCATTTCGCTTTGGGACCGGCTATTCGGCACCTACCGCGCAGATCCGCGCGAAGGGCAGATTGCCATGCGCGTCGGACTGTCCGAATATCCCTCGCCCGCGCCGGAGAAGTTCGGCTGGAGCCTCGTCAATCCATTTTCGGGAAGCGCCCTTCCCGACGAACCGAAGCGCCCGGAGCGCACGACATGAAACGGCTTTGCCTGTTCCGCCATGCGAAATCGGACTGGGGCGACCCCATGAAGGACGATTTCGACCGGCCGCTCAATGCGCGGGGCGAAAAGGCAGCCGCCTTCATGGCGGGCTGGATTGCACATTCGCCCTACAAGCCGGATCTCATCCTGTGTTCGACCGCAGCCCGGGCGATTGCGACATGCGCGCCGCTCCGTGACGCACTTGGCAACGATGTTCCGGTTGTCTATCGCGACGAGCTTTATCACGCGATGCCGGACGAGATGCTGGCGGAAATCCACAATGCGCCAGATGAGGCAGAGACGCTGCTCGTCGTCGCGCATAATCCGGGGCTTGTCCTTCTGGCCATGGCGCTTGCGGAAGATCCGGACGACGAAACGGCCCTCCGCGTCGCCTATGGGGTGCCGACGGGCGGCTTCATCGTATTCGAGTTCGACGCAGACAGATGGGACCAGATCGCCAACGCCAGGGGGCGCACCGTGTTCTTCGGCCGGCCGCGCGACCTCATGGCGGAAGCCGCGGGCGAAAAGCGCTGACTATTCTCAGAAGATATTTGCGGCGAAGTGACGGTCGCTGATCCGTGCATAGGTGCCGTCGCTCACCATCGCAGCGAGGCCTTCATTGATACGGTCGCGCAGTGCTTCGCTGCCGGCGCGCAGCGCAATCCCCGCCCCCTCCCCGAAATAGGCCGGATCGCCATAGTCCGCGCCAACAAGACGGCAGCATGCGCCCTCACTTGCCGAGGTCCAGCGCAGAAGCGAATTGCGGTCGGCGAAGACCAGATCGACCTCGCCTTCGGCAAGTGCCATTTCAAGCTCTTCGCGCCCCGTGTAGGCGACAAGTTCGGCGGCGGGAAAACGCATTTTCGCAAAGGCTTCGTGCACGGAACCGGCCTGCACGCCGATGCGCCGCCCCGCAAGGGCGGCCGGCGTCGCCGCTGGCGGCACGTTGTCGCGCCTTGCGGCAAAGCGGCCCGGTGTCGAATAGTAGCCCTTGCTGAATATGACACCCTGCTCCGCCGCGCCGATGCGGCCAGCGCCGGGGATCAGCATGGATGCGACCACGGCATCGCCCTCGCCGCTCTTCAGCGCCGGTAGGAGTTCCGCCCAGCGCCGCGTCTCGAAGCGGCATTCGGCGCCGAGCCTGCCGCAAAGCGCCTTCGCGATATCGATGTCGAAACCGCGCAGGTCGCCATTCCCGTCACGGTAGTTGAAGGGCGGATAGTCGCCTTCGGTCAGTATGACGAGGGAACGGGCTGGCGCTTCGGAGGGTTCAGGCGCGGCAACGGGCGCGGCCATCCGCGCCGGATGCGGAAACGGCAGGCTCAGCGCCGCCATTTCCTCCGGAGTGAGTGCCGGGGCGGGCGGCTCCGGGATCGCGGCAGGATCTGCGGTGCCTGGAGCTTCGGCAAGGGAAACGGACGGCTGATGGCCGGGCAGCGGAGCGCCCTCATAAAGCTGCACCAGCGCACCGGCCAGCCAGATGATGGCAATCGTATTCAGATAAAGAAGAAACCGCATATTGCCCGCCCGATGTCCCGCCGCGGACAATATCACGGCGGGCCTCGTCCCATAGTGACACAGACCGGCGCCGCAAACCGCTCCGCAACGGCCCGCCAACGCCTTCTCCCTCACAGAAAAGCAAGCCTTGTGCCCCCCTTCATCCTTAAGGTCTATTAAGGTTAATTTCTATATCGTTGTAGTCTATTGAAAGAGAACGGTTCTGACTTTGCGAATACAAATCAAGTCAGGAACTCGCGGGGGGCAACATTGCAAAAGCGGAAAGCTGCCGGGCCTGGCCGGAAAAGGCCGGAGCCGGAGAGAGCGCCTGCCCCGCGCGCAAGGCCGGACGGGCGCAGGGGCGGCCCCCGCCCGCTGATCGGCGAGATGGCGCTTGCGGCAGGTCTTATCCCTCCGGACATGCTGGCGCTGGCCCTCGAAAGACAGCGCCAATGGGGCAGCCGCCTCGGGCAAATCCTCGTCAGCACGGGCGCGCTGCGTTTCAGCGACCTGGCACGACTTTATGGCGCGCAGCGCGGGCTGCCGGTCGTCGATCTCACGGCCGAGCCGCGCGACGAGACGCTGACGGAGGAAGGCGACCTCGACTTCTATCTCCGCACCGCCTGTCTGCCCTGGCGGCGGCGGGCCGGCGAAACGATCTATATTGCGAGCGACCCGGACAGCGCGCGGGACGCCATCGCCACCCATGATGGCAGGGCGAGGCCTGTCTTTGTTGCCTCGCACCGCGATATCTCGCGGACGCTGATACGCGACTTTGCTCCGGCGCTCACCGACCGCGCGGTCTTCGACCTGCATCGCAACATGCCGGAAAGCTCCGCTGCAGCGAGACTTTCACGTGCCCAGATGTTCTGGTTTGCAGGCCTTTTTCTGGCTTTTGCAGCCGGGCTCGCCCTCGCACCCTGGCAGATCTTTGCGGCACTCAACATAGCCATCGGCATTGTATTCCTCGGCGTCGCCGTGATGCGCTATGCGTCGATATTCGTCGGCCTTCTTTCGCCGCGGACGGCAGAGGAGCGCGCCTTTGCAAATCAAGGGGTCCCACCCGACAGCGAGTTACCGGTTTACACGATCATGGTGCCGCTGTTCCGGGAGGCGAGCGTACTTCCAATTCTCGCACGCTCGCTCGGCGAGCTCGACTACCCTGCATCGAAGCTGGATATCAAGCTGATCCTTGAAGAGAGCGACCGCGAGACCCTCGATGCGGCAAAGGCGCTGAACCTGCCCGATCATTTCGAGTTCATCATCGTTCCGACAAGCCTGCCGCAGACAAAGCCCAAGGCATGCAACTTCGCACTGCCCTTCGTACGAGGCGACTATGTCGTCATCTACGACGCCGAGGACTGTCCCGAACCGAAGCAGCTGAAGAAGGCTGTTGCCGCCTTCAGACTTGGCGATGAAAGGCTTGCCTGCGTTCAGGCACAGCTCAACTACTACAACTGGAACGAAAACTGGCTGACGCGCCAATTTGCGATCGAATATTCCGCCTTTTTCGACCTGCTCTTGCCGATGATGGTTCGCCTTGGGCTGCCCATACCGCTCGGCGGAACATCGACCCATTTCCGCACGAACGTGCTGCGCAAGGCTGGCGCCTGGGACCCGTACAATGTGACCGAGGATGCCGATCTCGGCATCCGCCTCGCCCTTCTCGGCTATCGCTGCGGCATCATTCAGTCGACGACGCAGGAGGAGGCGAATTGCCGCCTGCCGAACTGGGTCCGTCAACGTTCGCGCTGGATAAAGGGCTGGCTTCAGACATGGCTGGTGCGGATGCGCCACCCCGTCCGGCTCTACCGTCAGCTCGGTCCAAAAGGCTTCATCAGCTTCCAGCTGCTGATCGGCGGCTTCACCTTGTCCAACATCGTTCACCCGCTCTTTTACGTTTCCATCGCGATTTCGATCGCGGCGACGGGCGTTCCCGCCAATTTCGGCGACGGCACAGGGCTTGCCGTTTTCAATCTACTGGTCCTGATTTCCGGCTATTCGGTGGCCGTTGCGGCGGGTATTGCGGCGGTCGCGGTGCGGGGGATGCCCTCGCTGCTCAGCCACGCGGTCATGATGCCCGCCTACTGGCTGCTGATCTCGCTCGCCGCCTACAAGGCGATGTGGCAATTGGTGACACGACCGTTTCACTGGGAAAAGACGGACCACGGAATCAGCCGGATGCTGCCCGGGCAAGGGGCAGGAAAATGCCGGGACACAGGCCCTTTGCCCCGCCCGCAATAACCAATCGCTAAAGAGTTTTGGCCATATTGACGACACCTGCGATCGTTCAGCCCGGGAAGGTGATCCGAATGGCCCAAGACGCCGAAACCAGCCGCAAGACCATCGGCCCCGAAACCTATGCGCAGCTCGGCGTACTGATCGTCGAAGACACGGTCTTCATGGCGAACATGCTTCGCAGCATCCTCGCAAGCCTCGGTGTCCGCAACATCGTCAGCGCCCGTTCCGGCGAAGATGCGCTGGCGGCGCTGGTGCGGGGCAAGATCGATCTCGCAATCATGGACGATCTCGAACCGCCACTCGACGGACTATCCGTGGTGCGCGCGCTGCGTACGGCGGAGGAAGACAATCTTGTCGGCATTCCCGTCATCTATGTCACGAACAAGCGCGAGCGGAATGCGATCATCGAAGCGCGCGATGCAGGTGTGACCGAAATTCTCTCGAAGCCGTTTTCCGCACAGCAGCTTATCGAGCGTATCGAAACCGTGCTGACACGGCCGCGCGCCATTGTACGCTCCGCCGTCTTCACCGGGCCAGACCGCCGGCGACGCGACGGCAAGGCACCCGTCAAACGCCGCGAAAGCGACCGCTCGTCGTAATAGTCAGACCTTGCAGGCGTTGCGATACTCGTCACGCAGCAGGTTCTTCTGCACCTTGCCCATCGTGTTGCGCGGCAGGCTTTCCACGAAGAAGGCCCGCTTCGGCACCTTGTAGTTTGCAAGCCGTGCCTTTACGCGGGAGATGAGTTCGTGTTCACCCAGCGTCTTTCCGGGCCTGAGCACGACCACGGCGACGCCCGCCTCACCGAAATCGGCGTGAGGCACCCCCACAATGGCCGACTCCAGAACTTCCGGCATGTCGTCGATCAGCTCCTCGATTTCCTTCGGATAGACGTTGAAGCCGCCCGAAATGATGAGATCCTTCGCCCGCCCAACCAGGTGGACATAGCCATCGGCATCGATCATGGCGATATCGCCAGTCCTGAACCAGCCACCCTCGTCGAACTCTTCGGCCGATTTTTCCGGCATCCGCCAATAGCCGCCGAAGACATTGGGTCCGCGCACCTGCAGCCCGCCGACCTCGCCCGCGCCCATGAGGGCGCCCTCTTCCGAGATGACGCGTACTTCCGTCCCCGGCAGCGGGAAGCCGACCGTCCCCGCGCGGCGCTCGCCATCATAGGGATTGGATGTGTTCATGCCGGTTTCGGTCATGCCATAGCGCTCCAGAATTGCGTGGCCGGTGCGGGCACGGAATTCCTCGAAGGTTTCGGCAAGGAGCGGCGCCGAGCCCGACGTGAAGAGGCGCATGTGCTTCACCAGAGCCGCATTGAAATCGTCACCGGCGAGCAGGCGCGTATAGAAGGTCGGCACGCCCATGAATGCGGTCGCGCGCGGCAGATGCTGCAGGACCAGCTCGCGGTCGAACTTGCCGAGCCAGATCATCTTCGCACCAGCAAGAAGCGCGCAATGACAGGCGACAAACAACCCATGCGCATGGAAGATCGGCAGCGCGTGCAAAAGCACATCGCTCTCGGTGAAGCGCCAGGCATCGCGCAGCGCAAGTCCGTTCGAGGCACGGTTGCCCT
>JAJLKS010000176.1:0-1288 GCA_033838765.1 Alphaproteobacteria bacterium | reverse complement strand
GAAGTCGAGGCGGTCGATGAAGGAACGATCGGCGAAATCCGCGTTGTAGAGGGAACGGAGGGCGTGCCGGTCAACGAGATCATTGCCGTGCTTCTCGAAGAGGGTGAAGACGAGTCCGCGCTGAAGGATGCGGGCCCGACGCCAAAGCCTGAAAAACCGAAAGCCGGGCAGAAACCCGAAGATAAAAAGGCCGAAGAGCCGAAGAAGGCGGAAGAGAAATCGCAGGCGAAGCCCGCACCTCCGCCGAAGACTGAAAAGGGTGGCCGTATCTTCGCGTCGCCGCTTGCGCGCCGTCTGGCGGAACAGCAGGGCATCGATCTGTCCGTCGTGGAAGGCTCCGGCCCGCGCGGCCGCATTGTGAAGGCGGACCTTGAAGGCGCGCCGAAATCGGGTCCGCAGAAACAAGCGGTATCCGGCACGGCGACGCCAGCCCCCTCCATTGATGCTCGCGCCTTCTACGAAAAAGGCAGCTACGAGGAAATTCCGCTCGACGGCATGCGCAAGACGATTGCGCGCCGCCTGACGCAATCCATGCAAGAGATCCCTCACTTCTATCTGACGGTGGATTGTGAACTTGATGAATTGCTCGTTGCACGCAAGAAACTGAACGATGCGGCAGGTGAGGGCGTGAAGCTCTCAGTCAATGACTTCCTCATTCGGGCCGCCGCGCTTGCTCTCATCAAGGTGCCGGATGCCAATGTGAGCTTCGCGGGCGATGCGATCCTGAAGCACAAGTCTGCCGATATCGGCATTGCCGTTGCGCTCGATGGCGGGCTCATCACGCCGATCATTCGCAATGCAGAGAAGAAGGGGCTTGCTGAAATCTCGGAGGCAGCGAAGTCGCTCGCCGAGCGCGCACGCAACAAGAAGCTGAAGCCGAGCGAATATGAAGGCGGCAGCTTCTCGATCTCCAATCTCGGCATGTTCGGCATCAAGCATTTTACCGCCGTCATCAATCCGCCTCAGGCCGCTATTCTCGCCGTCGGCAAGGGCGAGGAGCGGCCGGTGGTGAGACAGGGCAAGCTCGAAGTCGCCAATGTGATGACGGTGACGATGTCCTGCGATCACCGCGCAATCGACGGCGCGCTCGGCGCTCGCTTTCTTGAAGCCTTCAAATCCTTCGTGGAATATCCGGCGAGGATGCTGCTCTGATGGCGGACACTTACGATGTCGTGGTGATAGGTTCGGGACCCGGCGGCTATGTCGCGGCGATCCGTGCGGCGCAACTTGGGCTCAAAACAGCGATCGTGGAGCGCGATGCGCTGGGCGGTATCTGCCTCAACTGGGG
>JAJLKS010000175.1:0-2804 GCA_033838765.1 Alphaproteobacteria bacterium | reverse complement strand
CATCAACCGGCGCATCGACCTCGCCTTTCCGCTCTATGTCGCGGAGCAGCCGCAAATCCGCAGCGCGCAATTCCGCGACCTGCAATTCGTCGCCATCGCGCGGCGCGGCCACCCGCAGGTCGGCGCGGCGATGGACCGGGCAACCTTCAACCGGCTGGGTCAGGTGGTGCTGGTCTCCTCGCTGCGCGCCAAGAGCGCGCTTGAGGAATATCTCGTGTCGCAGGGCTGCCACCGGCGAAACGTCGTCGAGGTGTCGAAACTCTGGTCTGCGCTGACGCTGGTGGCCTCGACCGACCTGATTGCGACCGTGCCGCGGCTGATGGCCGAAGCAATGCAGGACAAGCTCGGGCTCGACATCTTCCCCGTGCCTTACGACATGCCGCGCTTCTATGTCAGCATGTCGTGGCATGCCGCCGACGAAAGCGATCCGGGCCATGCATGGCTGCGCAAGATCGTCGGCGAAACGCTCGCCTCGCAGATGCCGTCGCAAGCGCCTTTTGGCGCAGCGTGATGGATGGCTAACCCCGCGTGAAGGCGCGGCGGAGATCGCCGAGGCGGAGTGCGCCAGTGATCTGGCAGAGGAAGAAGAAGGTGATGACGCCGAAGCCGATCAGCGCCATCAGCGCGGCGAGGCTCACCAGAAGCGTATCGCCGAGGAAGGGCGCCAGCGCACCGGCGCCGAACCAGAGCGCCGCGCCCATGCCGATGGCCGCCATGAGGGTGAGCGGCAGGCGGCGGACAAGCTGCTGGTCGGGCGCGAACTCGCCCCGCTTATAGAGGCGCGTGGCGAGCTGGCCGGCATTCACCCAGGCGGCAAGCGTGGTGCCGGTCGCGATGCCCGCAAAGCCGAAGGGGATGAAAAGCACGATCGAGGTCGCGATATTCACCGCAATCGAGATGGCGGCGAAGCGGAGCGGCGTCTTCGTGTCCTCGCGTGCGAAGAAGCCCGGCTGGAACACCTTGATGAGTACGAAGGCGGGAAGGCCTGCCGCATAGATGATGAGGGCGAGGGAAGTCGCCTCCGTGTCGGCGCTCGTAAAGGCGCCGCGCTCGAAGAGGACGCGGATGATGTCGGCGGCGAGCACGCCCGCGCCGATAGCGGCGGGCACGGTGAGCAGCATCGAGAATTCGATGGCCCGGTTCTGGCTCCAGCTTGCACCGCCATGATCGCCCGCGCGCAGCCGCCGCGACAATTCCGGCAGGAGCACAATGCCGATCGCGATGCCGATGACGGCGAGCGGCAGCTGATAGATGCGGTCGGCATAATAACGCCAT
Source organism: Alphaproteobacteria bacterium (assembly GCA_033838765.1). Lineage (GTDB taxonomy): Bacteria > Pseudomonadota > Alphaproteobacteria > Parvibaculales > Parvibaculaceae > Parvibaculum. The sequence continues at coordinate 1,529 of JAJLKS010000175.1, read as the reverse complement.
GAGACGGCGCCCGCCTGCAGCGAGGCGATCATGGTGCCGATCGTCAGGTTCACCTGCGTGATCCCGCCTGCGATGACGCCGGGCACGCCGAGGCGGAAGAGCCGGCGCACTTCCGGTGTCAGCCGCGGCCAGCGCAGCCGGAGCACGAAGCCCGCGCGCCAGAGCGACACCGAAAGCCAGAGGAACTGCACCACGCCCGCCGCCGCCACGCCCCAGGCCAGCGCACGGCCGGGATTGTCCGTCAGCGGCACGAGAAGGAGGATCGCGAGGATGAGCGTGATGTTGAGCATGACCGGCGCGGCGGCGCCGGGAAAGAAACGGCCGAGCGAATTCAGGATCGCCGATTGCAGCGCGGTCAGCGAAATGAAAAGGAGATATGGAAAGGCAATCCGCGTGAACTCGACCGCCCAGCCGAATTTCTGCGGATCGCCGGAAAAGCCCGGAGCGAAGACGAGCATGAGCCAAGGCATGGCAAGCTCGGCCGCGATGGTGAGGATAAGCAGCGCGACGAGAAGGACGGAGAGCGCGTCTTCGGCAAAGCGCCGCGCCGCATCCTTGCCATCTCCTTCGAGACGCTTGGCAAAAAGCGGCACGAAGGCCGAGTTGAACGCGCCTTCCGCGAAGATCGAGCGGAACATGTTGGGAAAGCGGAAGGCGACGAAGAAGGCATCGGCCACCGGCCCCGTCCCGACGGCTGCAGCCACCATGACGTCGCGCAGGAAGCCGAGCAGCCGGCTAATCAGCGTGGTGCCGCCGACCGTCGCGGCGGAGCGGACGAGATTCATTCAGCGTCCCCTACTCCGCCGCCGCCACCGCATCCTCGCGGCGGCGCTTGGCGGGGCGGGCTTTCTTCATCGGGTCGGCAAGGGCTTCGAGAAGATGGCGTTCCACCGCCTTCTTCTTGTTCGCATTCGTCACCTTGTGGCCGATCACATCCTTCACATAGAAAACGTCCACTGCGCGTTCGCCATAGGTGGTGATATGGGCGGAGCCGATGGTGAGGCCGAGATGGAACAGCGCGCGGGCAAGCGCGTGGACGAGGCCCGGCCTGTCGAGACCGTTCACCTCGATCACGGTGAAGGCATCGGACGCGTCATTATCGATGAAGACCTGCGGCGCGACGGTGAAAGCATCCGCCCGGCGCTCGCGGCGCTGGCGGCTTTCGATCGCGTCGGGCGGAAGCACCTCGCCCGCCAGCACCTTGCGGATCATGTCCTCAAGGCGGCGGATGCGGCGCTCCTCGCGCACGGCGGTGCCGTCCGGGTCCTGCACCCAGAGCATGTCGAGCGCCATGCCGTCGCGCGTCGTGAAAATCTTGGCGTCGACGATGTTCATGCCGAGCACGGCGCAGGCGCCTGCGAAACGCGCGAAGAGGCCCGGATGATCCTGCGTGTAGAGCGTGATCTCGGTGATGTCGCGCTTGGGCGCGGGCTCTGCCGAAATGGCCAGCGGCTGATCCTTGCCCTGCTCGATGAAGCGGGCATGGCGCTCCTGCATGTCCGTGTCGGTGGAAAGCCAATAGGCATCGC
>JAJLKS010000174.1:0-2471 GCA_033838765.1 Alphaproteobacteria bacterium | reverse complement strand
GATTGATCGGAAAGGCGATGACATCGAACACGACCTCGCCCGGCCCCGGCGCGCCGATATCCTGCACCTCCACGCAACGCGCGACATCCTCCGGCACGCCATAGTCGAAAATGTCGATGCGCTTCATGTTCCCCCCGGAAGTGAAAAGCCTCAGCCGCCGCGGGCGTTGGCGACCATCTGTTCCAGGCGCTCTTCATCCGCCATGCCGGGGAAGACGGCGCCGCCCGCGACGAAGGCCGGCGTGCCGTCAATACCGAGCGCTTCGGCGAGCGCATAGGTGCGGCTCACCTGATCGGCAAAGGCGGGGTCTTCCATGTCCTTGCGCATCTTCGCCACGTCGAGCCCTGCCTTTTTTGCAATGGCGTCGATGGCGGCGCTGTCGAGATCGCCCTTGTGCGCGTAGAGGGCTGCATGCATCTCCATGTAGCGGCCCTGTTTCTTCGCCGCCATCGCGGCCTTCGACGCTTCGAGCGAGGAAGGGCCGAGGATCGGAAACTCCTTCAGAACAAGGCGCACATTGCCGTCTTTCTTCACGAAGTCCATCAGCGGCTCGAAGCTCCGCTTGCAATAGCCGCAGCGGTAATCGAAGAACTCGACGATGGTCACGTCGCCTTCGGGATTGCCCGCCACATAGTCGCCGGGATCGGAATAGAGCGCCTTTGCATGTTCGGCGAGCGCGGCCTGCGTCTGGGCGAGCTTCGCATCGTCGTGGCGCCGCTCCAGTTCCTCGAAGGCCTTGACCAGCACTTCCGGATTCTCGACCAGATAGTCATGGATGATGCGTTCGATCTCGGCCTTGGCCCTGTCGTCGAATTGCGATTGCTGCGCCTGTGCGGCGAGCGGCGAAACAAGAAGAAGGGCGAAAAGGGCCGTGCGAAGAAAAGCGGTCATCTGTCTCGTCTTTAAAGGGGATGGGAAGCGCGTCAGCCGCGCCGTTCCTGATCGGGCTGCAGCGCGATGTCCTGCGCGCGCAACCATTCGGGGCTGCCTTGCGCAAGCTGGCGCATGGCGCGGCCGGCATGGGCTTTCGCCTGCTGCACACGGCCGAGCGTGTCGTAGTACTGCGCGGTGGAAAGCTCCGCCATGCCGATATTGCCAAGCTGACCGTAGGCAATGGAAAGCTGGTAATAGGCATAGGGCTGGTCGCCCCTGCGGGCCGCGGTATTGAGGTGGGAGATCGCCTGTTTGGTCGTCTCCGCATCGCCGCGCGCGGCAAGCGCCCGGCCAAGCCCCAGGTGAAGCTGGTTGTCTTCCGGCTTCAGCCGCACGGCCTCGCTGTAGGACGCGATGGCTTCCTCGACCTGACCGCTTTCGAAATAGATCTGGCCCTGAACTTCCCACACATAGGGAGTGTTGGGCTCCTGCTTCAGCAGCGGCGCAGGGTCGGCAAGCGCGCGATCGAGCTGCCCCGTCCTGTGATAGGCGACGGAGCGGGCGTAATGCGCATAGGGGCTCGTGTCCGATGCGGGATAGCGCCGGAAGACGACATTCGGATCGTCCAGGAAGCCGTAGATCTTCGCCTGGATCATCTTGAAGGAATGGATGCGTTCCGGCGGATCGGGCTTGTCGAAATAGGGCGACTCCTTCACCCGCGCCTCAAGCGCGGCATAGCGAGCGCCGGACATCGGGTGCGACCGCGCATAGGGGTCCTGACGGCTTTCGGAAAGAAGTTCCTGATCGCGCATCGAGGCGAAGAGGTCGAGCATCCCCTTGCCGGAAAGACCGGCACGCTGGAGGAAGGTAGCGCCCGCCTGGTCCGCGCTTGCTTCCTGCTCGCGGGTGAAGGCAAGCAGGCTGCGCGTCGCAAGATGCTGGCTGCCCATGATGAGCGCCATGCCCGCATCGCCCGCGCCCGCGGCAATGGCACCGACACCGAGGATCATCGACGCCATGACCGGCATCGACAGGTTCTCGAATTCCTCGCGCCGCTTCACGAGATGGCCGCCGGACATATGGCCGATTTCGTGCGCGATGACGCCCATGAGCTCGCCCGGCGAATTCACCGTGGTGATGAGGCCGGTATGGAAGAACATCTGCTGGCCGCCCGCCACAAAGGCGTTGAGATTGCGGTCATTGACGAGATGAATCTTGACCGCTGCCGGGTCGATGCCGGCCGCGCGCAACAGCGGGTCCGAATATTCGCGCAGCATGGCTTCGGTTTCGGCATCGCTGACGATGCGGATGCCCTGCGCCTGAGCCGTGACGGGCAGCAGCGCGCAAAGCGTGAGCGCGGTGACGAGGGCAATCGCCTGAAAGCCCGCCCGGAAACCCTTGCCCGATCTCGAAAATACCATTCGTACTGAACCCGTGTTCGGGGCACGATGCCCCGCTCCTGCATACCGTCCCTTGCGGCCTGCCGTTTCATTGACGCTGCGGCATGCTCGCGACTAAACGGTAGGGGTGGGACACACCAGCGTCAATCGCGCCGATCCTTGCCGCCCTTCTGGAAGATACGGCAAAAACGGCCAAAT
>JAJLKS010000173.1:0-9291 GCA_033838765.1 Alphaproteobacteria bacterium | reverse complement strand
ATGCTCGGCGAGCGCAAGGGACGGATGCAGCTCAACGCACTCTCCATGCGCTCGATCCTCGACTCGCTCGGTTCGCGCCTCGATGAGCAGCGCGAAATCTCGCGCTATATTATTGGCCTGCTGATCTTTCTGGGCCTCCTCGGCACCTTCTGGGGCCTCCTCACCACCGTCGCCTCCGTCGCCGGCACGGTGCAGAGTCTCGATATTCAGGCGAGCGACCCCACGACCGTCCTCACGAGCCTCAAGGCCGGCCTCGATGGCCCGCTCCGCGGCATGGGGACGGCCTTCTCCTCCTCGCTCTTCGGCCTTGCCGGTTCGCTCGTCCTCGGCTTTCTCGACCTTCAGGCAGGGCAGGCACAGAACCGCTTCTACAACGAACTGGAAGAATGGCTCTCGACCGTGACGAGCCTGGCCGGCGAAACCGATCCGGCGGCGCCAGGCATGCTGGGCGAGACGGCAAAACGCCTCCGCAATATCGAGCAGGCGCTGGCGGCGGGCGGCGAACCGTCAAACGCCTCGATGATGGCGCTGGCGGGCCAGATCACCGCGCTGACCGAGCAGATGCAGAACGAACAGCGCCTGATCCGCCAGCTCGCCGAAAACCAGCAGAGCCTGAAGCCGGTGCTTGAGGAAATCGCGCGCCGCCTTGGCGAACGGAACTGACACGATGGCGCATGCAGGACGACGCATAAGGGGACGCGCGCCGACCGGCGACTACTGGCCAGGCTTTGTCGACGCCATGTCGAGCCTGCTGCTCGTGCTCATCTTCCTGCTCACGATCTTCGTCATCACGCAGTTCTTCCTGAACCAGCTCGTCAGCAACAAGGATTCGGCACTCGACAGCCTGCGCAGCCAGATCGCCGAACTCGTGAACCAGCTTGCCCTGGAGCGGCGCGAAAAGGCCGATCTGCAGGCAACCATCCTGTCGCTGCAGGATTCGCTTGCCGCGGCCTCCGCCGAGCAGAGCCGTCTTGCCGCACTTGCCGATGAAAGCGCGGGCGCCGGCTCGCGCATTTCCGAACTGGAAAGCGCGCTCGCCGACGAAAAGCAGGTGTCGAGCGAGGCGCTGGCGCAGGTGGAGCTTCTCAACCAGCAAATCTCCGCGCTCCGCCGCCAGCTGGCAACGCTCGAAGCTGCACTTGAGGCTGCCGAACAGCGCGACCGCGAACAGCAGGTACAGATTGCCGATCTCGGCCGCAGGCTGAATGCAGCCCTCGCACAGCGCGTCCAGGAGCTGACGCGCTACCGTTCCGAATTCTTCGGGCGTCTCCGCGCAATTCTGGGCGACCGGCAGGACATTGAGATCGTGGGCGACCGCTTTGTGATGCAGTCGGAAGTATTCTTCGAGTCAGGTTCCGCCGACCTGAACCCGGAAGGCCGCCAGCAGCTCGACAAGATCGCCACTGCGGTGCGCGAGATTGCAGCGGACATTCCGGATGAAATTCCCTGGGTGCTGCGCGTCGACGGGCATACCGACAGCAACCCGATCGCAACGCCGCAATTTCCCTCGAACTGGTATCTCTCGAGCGCCCGCGCCATTGCCGTCGTCAACTATCTGACGAGCAAGGGCGTGCCTGAGCAGCGCCTCGTTGCGGCAGGTTTTGGCGAGTTCCACCCGCTCGCCGAAGGCACAAGCGCAGCGGACAACCGGCGCAACCGCCGCATCGAGTTCAAGCTGACCGAGCGCTGATCAGTAGGCGCGCAGCTCCTTCGACTGCGAGCAGACCAGCACTTCGGGTTCGAATACCTGTCCCAGCAGCATGAGATCGCCATATCCCGCGGCAACGCTAATTCCGGAAATCTCCGCGCCGAGATTGAGATAGATCGTGCCCGCACGCTTTTCCTGCGGCTCGATCCGCACAACCTGGCTCGGCGACAACTCCGCAGGATCGCCTGCATGCCCGAGGAAGGCGATGAGGTCGGGATGCGCGCCGATCAGCATCGTGCCATCGGGCTGGATGTCGATATTGTCGACGCCGGTGCCAAGACGCACCTGATCGATCCAGCGCAGCGCGCCGGTTTCCACATTGCGTTCGTAAATGTTCACCGCCATGGAAAGCAGGGCCGAGACATAGACCGTCTTGCCGTCGGCGCTGATATTGATGCCATTCGCCATAAGGATCGTATCGGCGGCAACATCCGCCTTCTCGCCGTCGAAATAGACGACATTCGCATTGCGCAGCAGCAGCAGATCGTCGATCAGCCGGCCAAGCTGGCTCCGGGAGCCGTGATCGTTGGTCGCATAAAAGCTCTCGGGCCCGACCGCGACGACATCATTGAGCGAGATGAAGGCGGCCGACGTGACGCTGCGGACATGCGTCAGCATGCCGCCTTCGCCGATATCGAAAATCTCGACTGTTTCCACCCCTGATGCCGGATGGCTGACAGCGAAGAGCCGCTTAACGCCTTCGCCTTCATAGATGCTTATGCCATGCGGCCGGAAATCGGCAGGTTCGCTTGGCGTCACAGGGCGCAGCGCCCAGCTCTCCTGAGGCGCATTGAGGTCTATCGCATAGATCCCCCCACGAATGGCCTCGCTCCCCGGTGCACCGGATGCGACGGCGCGGCGGTCATATCCCGATACGAAGGCGATGCCGGCGGCATGGTCGATCTGGATGTCCTCCGGGCCGGGAATGGCCGGGATCGCGCGGCATTCAGCGGCAATCTCCTGCCGGATGCCGGTGAAGTAGCCCGCCGCAGCAAGAAAGCGCCAGGCGAACACACTGACGATGACAACAAGTGCGAGCGCCGAATAGCCTATGATGGCCCAAGCTTTCCGCGACATGACTTTCCCCTTCAGATCTTGCCGCCCGATGCGGCGCTTATTTCTTCATTCACATGCGGCCAATCGCGGCCATCGGCAAACTGGAGCCGCGCGAGGCGCGCATAAAGCCCCCCCTGCTTGATCAGCTCGTCATGCGTACCGGAGGCGACGACGCGCCCCCCTTCCATGACGATGATGCGGTCTGCCTTCAATACGGTTGCAAGCCGGTGGGCGATCACCAGCGTGGTCCGGTCCTGCATCAGCCCTTCCAGCGCCTGCTGGACCAGAGTCTCGCTTTCAGCGTCGAGCGCGCTCGTTGCCTCGTCGAGCAGCAGCACCGGCGCATTGCGCAGGATTGCCCGTGCAATCGCAATGCGCTGGCGCTGGCCGCCCGAAAGCATGATGCCGCGTTCGCCGACCTGCGTGTCGTACCCCTCAGGCAGCTGCGCGATGAAATCGTCTATGCGGGCCGCCTTCGCAGCGGCGCGCACATCCTCGTCGCTCGCCTCGGGCCGGCCATAACGGATGTTTTCGGCAACACTCGTCCCGAAGACGACCGTTTCCTGCGGCACGACGGCCAGCCGCGCGCGTACGTCCTTCGGGTCGGCATCGCGCAGATCCACACCATCCAGCAGGACGCGGCCCGCCTGCGGGTCGTAGAAGCGGAGCAGAAGCTGAAAGACCGTGCTCTTGCCTGCGCCCGACGGCCCCACCAGTGCCACCGTTTCGCCGCGGCGCACGGCAAGCGAAAATTCTTTGAGTGCGGACACGCCCGGCCGCGACGGATAGGCGAAGGTCACGTTCTCAAGCGAAAGCTCGCCGCGCGGCGCGGGGAGAGGCGCCGGGACCGGGGGAGCGGCAATGTCCGGAACCATGTCGAGAAGTTCCATCAGACGCTCCGTCGCGCCCGCCGCCATCTGCATGTCGCCCCAGATTTCCGACAATGCCGCAATCGCCGTGGCGGCGAATACGGCGTAGAGAATGAATTCGAAAAGTTCGCCGCCCGTCATTGTTCCGGCGAGAACCGCATTGGCACCGACCCACAGCACACCGACGACGCTCGACAGGCCAAAGAAGAAGACGAGTGCCGTCAGCACCGCACGCGCCAGGATACGCGCCCGCGATGTGTCGAATGTGTGTTCGACATATGCATCGAAGCGCGACCGGTCGATCGGCTCATGCGTGAAGGCCTGCACGATCTGGATTGCGTTGAGGCTTTCGGTACCGAAGGCGCTCGTATCGGCGAGCCGGTCCTGCGCGGAACGCGACAGCCTGCGCACCCATCGCCCAAAGACGATCAGAGGCAGGAGGATTGCGGGGATGGCGAGCAGCACCATGCCGGAGAGGTAGGCACTGGTCGCCACCATCATCGTCACGGCGCCGAAAAAGAGAAACAGGTTGCGAAGCGCGATGGACGCCGAGGAACCGACCACTGTCTTGATGAGAGTGGTGTCGGCGGTGAGGCGCGATAGCACTTCGCCTGTCCTTGTGATCTCGAAGAAAGAAGGCGAGAGCTTCAACACATGCGCATATACCGCCTGACGGAGATCGGCGACCACACGCTCTCCGAGCCAGCTGACGAAATAGAAGCGCGAGGCGCTCGCCACGCCCAGCACCAGCGCAACGAGGATCAGCGCCAGAAAATACTGGTCGATAAAGGCGGCGTTTTCCGGGCTGAAGCCATTATCTACAAGGCGCCGGCTCGCCATCGGGATGGCAAGAGTGGCAAGTGTGGCCCCTACAAGCGAGAAGAACGCAAGCGCCACCATGATCCGGTAACGGCCAAGGAAGGGCAGCAGCCGGAACAGAGGGCCCACGCCCTTTCCCGGCTTGCGCCGCTGCGCCTCTTCCTCGATGGCCTCTACGGCCGGGTTTGCCCTGTCGCTCATTCGATTCAGCCAGGTTGCCGTGATTCCGGGCCGCCACCCTGCCCCAAATCGGCCTGTTTCGGGGGATTTTCTGGCGCGTGGCAGGTATAGCAACCGGCGCCGTAACCGGGCAACGCCAAGGCGGCAGCGCAGATGCGGCATCTTCGCCCGAAAGCGCCGAAAACCGGCCTTGCAACCCCCTTCCGCCTTCGTTATAAGCCCCCATTCCGGCGGCGCGGGCGAGCCCTACAAGGGCTGGTTCTGCGCGCCCAGACAGACACATCGGGCCTTTCCGGCCCGCCTCCGAAAGGCGCAAGCCATGAAGAAAGAAACCCATCCGGACTACCACTTCATCACGGTCCAGATGAACGATGGAACGACGTTCAAGACCCGTTCGACCTATGGCGCGGAAGGCGACACGCTCGTTCTCGACATCGACCCGACCACGCACCCGGCCTGGACGGGTGGCGGCCAGCAGATCCTCGATCGCGGCGGCCGTGTGAGCCGGTTCAACAAGAAGTTCGGCTTTATCAGCGGCTGACCTCGAGCACCTCGAGACAGACGAAAAGCCCCGCTCAAGCGGGGCTTTTCTTTTCTGGTGTGCCGGGAAGGCGATTATTCGGGGCGGCGCTTGCGGCGGCCGAATTCCGGCCGCGGGAACTCTGCGGACAGGCTTTCGCGAAAAAATGCCTCGACGCGGCGAAGCTGGTCTGCCAGCGGGTGATGCTGGGTCACAACCGGCCCCGCCGAGCGCAGCCGCGTATCGAGCCGCTCGACACGGGCATAAAGCCGCTCAGACCGTTCGATCAGTTCCTGAAGCCGCGCCGGCAGCGCCTCCGCACCATCGAAACGGGGCTGGCGGGCGATTTCCTTGGTGGCGAGGCGGTATTTCTCGGAATTGGCTTCCTCGACGGTCATTTCACCTTCATGGACGGCCTTGCGAACCAGCAGCCAGGAGGCGACCTGCATCAGCCGGGTGGTAAGGCGCATGCTTTCACCGGCATAGGCGAGCGAGGCTTCGCGCGGCAGCGCTCGGGCAGCCTCACGGCCCGGCCCATCGAGATAGGCCGATGTCTCTTCGACAAGCTGCATGCCTTCCGCATAGGTACGCTGAAACAGGCCGGACGCCATGAAGTCCGATAGCGAGACGCAATCCGCGCCCGCAAACACAACCTCGTCGCCGGTATTTCCGTATCCGTTCATGCCTTGCTCCCCGTCCCGCTTGTCACTCGCCAGCAGAAAAGGCAACAGCCTCATACCGGCACACTCGGGATAGACGGGATCAATTCCCGTGCCAGAGACAGGCGGACGGAATTGGGACAATGGCGCAAACAGGCCGGAAAATAAAAAAGAGCCGCGGGAAAGCCCGCGGCCCAGTTCTAACAGGGAGGCGTCAAACAGAGTGGATAGGAGCCACTCAGAAATCCAGAAGACTGGATTACGCAAGGTCACCCTAGCGACATCATTCCTAACAGGAAGTTAATCTTGTGGAAATTTGACGCGGGCGCCCGCGCTTCGTGCGGCCCCCTTGGACTGGGCAATCACCCTAGAAAAACCCTATTCAATGGAAGGGATTAGGACGCTGTACCTATTTCCTGAAAAGCGCTTCCGCGGCCGACATTGAGCCATGCTTTTTTTCGAGCTGCGCGCGGATTCGTGCAATTTCAGTCTCGAGCGCAGTGATTCGCTCGTTCAACTCCTCGATTCCGAGAAGGGTCAGATCCTCGCGGGCGAGCGCCTCCAGCGCTTCCCCCCGCCTGCGGCGCGGCTCCAGATCGTCCTTGTCCATATCGGCCCTCCCTCGCGCTGACGGCGGCGCAGGTTGCCAGTCTGAAGGGGCCAAGCTAGACCTGCAACCCGCCCCGAGCACCGCCAATACCGGAGGAAAATCCATGACCGGCCTGCCAAATACCATGAAAGCCGTCGCCATCCGGGAGCCGGGCGGTCCGGACGTGCTGGAATTGCGCGAGATCGGGACACCCACGCCCGGCCAGGGCGAAATCCTGATCCGGGTCGAGGCGGCTGGCGTCAACCGGCCGGATACGATCCAGCGCATGGGTCTTTACCCGCCGCCCCCCGGCGCGCCCGACACACCGGGCCTCGAAGTCGCGGGCGAAGTGGTGGCAACCGGCGCGGGTGTCGCACGCTGGAAAACCGGTGACCGGGTTTCCGCACTCGTTGGCGGTGGCGGCTATGCGGAATATTGCCTCGCCCATGAAGCTCATGCGCTACCTGTGCCAAAAGGCCTCTCCGCAGTCGAGGCGGCAGCCCTGCCGGAAACCTTCTTCACCGTCTGGACCAATGTCTTCGAGCGCGGAGCGCTGAAGGCCGGCGAGACCCTCCTCGTTCACGGCGGCAGCAGCGGCATCGGCACGACCGCGATCCAGCTTGCCGTGGCCTTCGGCGCACGCGTCATTGCGACCGCAGGCTCGGCAGAAAAATGCGCGGCCAGCAAAAAGCTCGGCGCCGAAGCGATCAATTATCGCGACAAGGATTTCGCCGCCGAGGTGAAGACCCTCACAGGCGGGCGCGGCGCTGATGTGATCCTCGACATGGTAGGCGGCGACTACATTCAGAAGAATATCCAGTGTGCCGCAACCGACGCACGCATCGTCTCCATCGCCTTCCTGAACGGCCCGACGGCAGAGGTGAATTTCATGCCCGTCATGCTGAAACGGCTGACGCTGACCGGGTCGACGCTCCGGCCGCGCAGCATCGAGGAGAAGGCTGCACTTGCAAGCGCACTTGAGGCAAAAGTGTGGCCGCTTATCGAGGCCGGCCGCGTGAAGCCGCTGGTGGACAGCACTTTTCCGCTGGCAGATGCTGCAAAAGCCCATGCCCTCATGGAAAGCAGCAGCCATATCGGAAAGATCGTTCTCACTGTGTGAGCAGGGTTTGAACTTTTCCTCTCGCTCTTCGGAACCAATCTCCGCGCCATGAATAGTAATGGCATCGGACCGGCGCCCGAACGGATCTATTCCGCACAGGGATCAATGCCGGACTGGACTTCGAAACCGAACAGGGAAATGACATATGTTTCACACCCGGCGTAAATTCATGGGCCTTGCCGTCGCTCTCACCGCCGCAGGCTCGATCGCGGGCGCAAACGTGGCGAATGCCGCGACCGCGGAGGAACTGAACCAGCAGGCCGAGATGGCGCTTGAAAGCCTCTACGCGGCGAACCCTGTCGCCAAGGAAATTTCCGGCGAGGCGGAGGCCGTGCTCGTCTTCCCGAACATCGTCAAGGCCGGTCTCGTCTTCGGCGGCGCCTATGGCGAGGGCGTGATGCAGGAAGATGGCGAGGTGGTGGACTACTACAATTCCGTCACCGGTTCCTGGGGCCTGCAGGCCGGCGCCCAGTCCTATGGCTATGCCGTCTTTCTGATGAACGACGAGGCTGTGGACTACATCAGGGAAACCAAGGGCTGGGAGGTCGGCGTAGGCCCGACGGTCGTTGTCGTCGATGAGGGCGCTGCCAAGAACCTCTCGACATCGACGCTCAAGGACGACGCCTAGGCCTTCGTCTTCGGCCAGCAGGGCCTGATGGCCGGCGTCAGCATCGAGGGCACCAAGATCACGAAGATCGAGCGCTGATCGGCGCCGATTTCACGGATTTTGGCTGGAATCCTGAGGATTCCGGCCTTTTCCATTCAGCCTGGTCAAAGCGCCCCAGCCTATCATTCCGCTTTCATTGACCGCTTTTTCGCCCTATATAACGGCCATATCCACTCATTGATGGAAGAAAGCGGTTTATCCGGAAAGCCCCGGATGGATCAGAGGAATTGATATGTCTCAGCCCCTTATGCCCAAGGCGACGGCCGTCTGGCTCGTCGAGAACACATCGCTCACCTTCGACCAGGTGGCGGAATATTGCGGTCTCCATGTGCTCGAGGTGAAGGGCATCGCCGATGGCGACGTGGCGCAGGGCATCAAGGGCATGGACCCGGTTGCCTCCGGCCAGCTGACCCGCGCCGAAATCGAGCGCTGTCAGAATGACCCGGATGCCCGCCTGCAGGCTTCCGAGAGCAAATACAAACTGCCGCCCATCGCGCCGCGCAAGGGCCCGCGCTACACGCCCGTGTCGCGCCGCCAGGACCGGCCGGACGCGATTGCATGGCTCCTGCGCAATCACCCCGAACTTACGGACGCGCAGATTTCGAAGCTTGTCGGCACGACCAAGCCGACGATCCAGTCGATCCGCGACCGCAGCCACTGGAACTCGGCGAACATCAAGCCGGTGGACCCGGTAACGCTTGGCCTCTGCTCGCAGATCGAGCTCGACGCCGTTGTGCAGAAGGCGGCGCGCAAGGCCGAACGCGAGCGCAAGAAAGCCGCCAAGGCCGCAGGCACTTCGGAGACGCTGCTGCCCGCGAGCGAGACGATTGCGCCGGAACCGGAAGTTTCCACCATCGCCGCGCCGGAAGTCGAGGAAGAGAAGAAGTCCTATGACGCCGACAGCGTTTTCGCGAAGCTCAAGGATGTGAAGATCGAGGAAGACGAGGAGTAATCTTCTTCGCCGCACGGCAAATCAAAGGCGCGGGAGACCGCGCCTTTTTTTCTACTTCTTATTGTCGCCGTCATTCTTCTTCACGAGCGGCAAAGCCGTATAGTTGAGCGCAAGACGCCCGCCATCGGCATAGACCGTCTGCCCCGTCATGT
>JAJLKS010000172.1:0-3004 GCA_033838765.1 Alphaproteobacteria bacterium | reverse complement strand
CGGGGACTACTCCTCCGAATAGATGTCGACCACGTCGGTTTCGGTGAAAACCGTATAGACGCCTGCACCGGGGCTGCCACCCACAACGACAAGCCTGCCGTCTGCCGCGGCCGCGACCGCTCCATGACGGGGAGAAGGCATTGCAGCCGAGCGACGCCAAACACTGCCCCCCGCATCGAGAACGAAATGATCGCCATAGGTGCGCAGCGGCCGCCGCTGTTCCCCACCGGTTACATGAATGCGGCCATTCATGACCGCCGCCACATGACCGGCGCGCGGTGAAGGAAGCGCGGGCCCGCTCTGCCAGCGCCCCGTAGCCGGATCGAAAATGTCGACCCTCGCCGTGGCGTTTCCATCGATGAGGCCGCCAATTGCATAGATGCGCCCATTCGCTGCGGCATAGGCCGCCGCCACGCGAGGCCCCGGCATCGGGTCGCCAACCTGTTGCCAGCTGTTCGCGGAGGGGTCATAGGCCCAGACACGCGACGCGGCTTCGCCCCTGCCTCCCAGCGCGTAGATCCAGTCGCCAACAACGACAAAGCCGTGTCCCGCACGCGGTGCCGGCATGGACGCAATGCTCACCCAGGTGCCGACCTTGGGATCGTAGACCAATGCCCTTGCGGTATCGCCCGGCACTGCTGCAGGCTGCGCGGCCTCATCGAGCATGCCGAATTGCGGCCGTTCGGGCGGCGGCGCTTCATAGCCGCCCGCGACATAGAGACGGCCACCGAACTCAGCCATTCCGAATTGAAGCAGGCCCGAGGGCAGCGCGGGCGCCGCGCGCCATATATCTCCGCGGATGTCATAGATTTCGGCATCGGTGCGAGGTCCCGATGTGCTGTCGCCGCCCACGACGTAAAGCTCCGTGCCGATCAGCGCGCCTCCGGCAAAGGCACGTCCCGTCGTCATCGGCGCCCCTTCCCGCCAGCCATTCGCATCTGCGTGGCCGGGTGCCGAAAGAGCGAGCACCGGCGCGAGCAAGAAGGAGCCGGCCAGCGAACGGGCTACACCTGAAAAAAATGACATCGACTATATCCTCTCGCCCGCCTGCCGCTCAGTAGAACAACATGACTGCCGCCAATCCGAGAAAGGCAAAGAAGCCTACGACATCGGTTGTCGTTGTTACAAAAACCGCAGAAGAGACAGCCGGATCGGCACCCAGCTTTTCAAGCCCCAACGGGACGAGAATGCCGACAAGGCTTGCTACCACCAGATTGATCATGATGGCGGCGGCAAACACGAACCCGAGCCACTCATTGGCAAACACAAGGCCGACCAGCACACCAAGCAAGGCCGCAAAGAAAAGGCCGTTCAATATGCCGACCCAGAATTCGCGGATGATGGTACGGCTCACATTGAAATTGACGAGGTCACGGGTGGCGAGCGCACGCACGGTCACAGTCATGGTCTGGGTACCTGCATTGCCGCCCATAGACGCGACGATTGGCATCAGCACGGCCAGGGCCACCATCTGCTCGATCGTCGCATCGAACAGCGCAATCACGGAAGCGGCGACCACCGCCGTGACGAGATTTACAAGCAGCCATGGAATACGGCTGCGAGAGGTCTGCATGACCGTGTCGGAAATCGACTCCTCGCCGACGCCCGCGAGCAGGCGGATATCTTCGGCCGCTTCCTCGCTGATGACCTCGACGATGTCGTCCACCGTGATAACGCCGACGAGGCGCCCCGATTCATCGACCACCGCCGCCGAAATCAGATCGTACTTGCCGAACTGCAAAGCGACGTCTTCCTGATCCATCCCGACCGGAATGAGCGTCTGTTCGCCTTCCATGATTTCGGAAATCTTCACAGGACGCTTCGTCCGCATCACGCGAGAGAGCGGCACCGTCCCTATCGGCTTGTAGGCGGCATCGACCACGAAGATTTCGTAGAACTCCTCAGGAAGCTCGTCGGCCTCGCGCAAATGGTCGATCGTCTGGCCGACATCCCAGAAAGGCGGCACGGCAACGAGCTCGCGCTGCATGAGACGTCCGGCCGAATATTCGGGATAGTCGAGCGATTGCTCGAGTGCGGCGCGGTCGCTTGCAGGAAGCTGGTCGAGAATGAGACGCTGCTCTTCCTCGTCCATGTCCTCGAGCAGATAGACAGCATCGTCCGAATCCATTTCGGTGAGAGCCGCCGCGATGTCCTTCGGATCGAGCATCTCGATCAGATGGTCGCGGACGCTCTCGTCGAGCTCGCTCAGCACCTCGGGATTGAGGTCGCCGCCAAGCATACCGACAAGGTCCTGGCGCTCGTCGGTCCGCAGCAATTCTAGAAGTTCGGCAAGGTCGGCGGGTCGAAGCGGAAGCACCAGTTCACGGGCTGATCTGGCATCCGCGCGGTCGATGGCGTCGACCACGGAACGCACGAATCCGGGCGAAAGCGTCTCTTCCGCCGCCTCGTCGCCGGTTTCTGCAAGAGCCGGATCGGCCAAGGGCGCCACTCCCGATGAATCGCGTTTCCGAACGCGGCGAGTGTGCTTCATTTGGCAGGGGGCCGCCAGCCGGGCCGGGCGAAAAAGCGCGCCGGACCGGGCAAAAACGGTGGTTCATTACGATGAAGGATGAACCCTTCCCCTTAACCGGGGAGAGATGGTGCGGTCGAGAAGACTCGAACTTCCACGGGAGTTACCCCACAGCGACCTCAACGCTGCGCGTCTACCAATTCCGCCACGACCGCATGTCTCGTGAGCCGGGCGGATGTAACAAATCCGCGTCGCTTGCTCAAGCGGCAAATGGCGGGAATCCCGCCTTAAATGCCATCACCATCAATATTGTTGGGCAGATGGATGCCGCACTCGTCCTTGTCGCGGCCAACCCAGCGTCCGTCGCGGTAGGAGCCCCCTTCCGGCACGCGCTCCGTGCAGGGCATGCAGCCGATCGACAGGTAGTTGTCCTTGACCAGCGGATGCCTCGGAAGCTTGTGTTCGTCGAGATAGGCCTCCAGGTCTTCCTGGGTCCAGTCGGCCAGCGGATTGACCTTGAAGCGTGTGCCGGTG